>URRM01000069.1 GCA_900550295.1 uncultured bacterium | reverse complement strand
CAAATAAAACAGAAAAACCTATCAATGGAAATAATATTGCAAATATTAAATTTGTCAATTCAGTATATTCTAAAACTGGTTTTATTGTAATTATGCAAAACATAAAAAAGAACACCCGACAAAATCGGATGTTCTTTCAAATTTATTTATCTTAAACTTTTCTCTTACGAGCTGCTTCAGATTTGCGTTTTCTTTTTACGCTTGGCTTTTCATAGCGTTCACGTTTTTTTACTTCAGATAAAACGCCGGCTTTTTGAATTTTTTTCTTGAAACGTCTTAATGCGCTTTCGATTGATTCGTTTTCGCCTACTTTAATTTCTGGCATCGTTTTTTCACCACCTTCAAAGTTTATGTATTTCTCGGCTTTATTCTATCATGCAAATTTTTAAAAATCAATAGTTATCTTGTTTTATTGCGCCCCAAGCTCGGATTGAACCCATTTCATACTTAATTAAAAGATAACCGCCATCTTGCACATATTCAATTTCTGCATTTGAGTATATGTATTCTGGTTTCGGTTTTAGTCCGAATTCATCGTACTTTTTGGCAATTCTTTCTCGCTTTTTCTTCTCTTTTTTAGCCTTTTTTTGCTCTTTTTTATCGTATTGTTTTTGCGCTTGAGCCTCGTCCTCTTCAAGCTTAAAGACCGGAACTCTTGCTATTACGTCATAAGCTTGAATAAACAAAATCTGGGTTCTATCAGGTGACAAATCCAACTTGTAATGCCCTGCCGTAATGACAGGTTCACCATGCTCATCCAAAATCGGATCAATAATCGACAAGGTCGGATGTTGGTCTTCTGGTGCAGCATAACGGACATAGCTTTTATCCGCATCCTTCATGCCTGTCGGATATATAGGATATGGCGCATGAGGCATAACCTCGTCTATATCTTGCAAGTCAGGTGTTATAATTCCGTCAATCATTTATTTTTGCTATTAAAGCCTCCATTGTTGATTGAATTTCTTGAAAAGTTTTATCTAAAGCTTTTTCATGACCTACAAAAATTAACGACATGTACAAATTTGAGTTACCCAAGTTACCGGATTTCAACATTAATCTGTAACTTTCTCTCATAAGTCTTTTCAAGCGATTTCTTCTAACAGCTCGTTTGTGAGTCTTTTTGCTAACCACAAAGCCGACTTTTGTTACGTCTTCCGGACTTTTCTTTTTTAAACCGACAAAAACAGCCACACCATTAAGGTAGAATGAATTTTTTACCTTATATGTAGCTGTAAATGCTGAATTCTTTTTTAATCTATAAACTCGACTAAGCACGTTTTGAAGCTGAGATTGCTAATTTATGTCTACCTTTTGCACGACGTCTGTTTAAAACTTCTTGTCCACCAGCAGTAGCCATTCTAGCTCTGAAGCCACTTACGTTTTGTCTTTTTGCTTTTGTTCCTTCTAGTGTGCGTTTCATTTTCGTATTCCTTTTCGCTTACTTTTATATTATTATTTTTATGGTAAAAGAAAAATAGATTTTAGTCAACTAAAAATTATAAGGTAGGGTAACAATGAGTAACAAATTAGGTTTTATGGGTTGTGGAGAAATGGCAAGTGCCATCATAAAAGGGCTTTTAAGCGCTGGTTTTATGCACACTTCAGACATCCATGCAACAACTCACACTGACAAATCTGCCTCTGCAAAAAGTAAAATTTTGAAAATAAAAGTTATCACAAATAACAAAGAAATAGCAAAAGACTCTGAAATAATTGTTCTTGCAACAAAGCCAAATCAAATTGAAAATGTTCTGCAAGAGATTAAAGATGAGGCTAACGGAAAGCTTATCATTTCTATTGCTGCGGGTGTAAGCACTGCTAAAATTGAAGCTATAGTTGACAAATCTCCTGTTGTAAGAGTTATGCCAAACACACCAATGCTTGTTTCTGAAGGTATGTGCGGAATCTGTTTAGGCAAACTTGCAGGTGACTCTGATGAAAAATTTGTAACAGAAATGCTTTCACAAGTCGGCAAAGTTGTTACCGTAACAGAAGAGCAAATTGATGTAGTAACTGCAATTTCAGGCTCAGGTCCTGCGTTCTTCTATCAAATTTTTGAAGATTTTGCTCAAGCCGGCGCAAAACTCGGACTTGATTACCAAAAATCTCTAACTCTTGCTCTACAAACAGCAATCGGCTCAGCTAAAATGGTTCAGAACTCGACGAAACCCGTTCCTGAACTTGTTGCAAGTGTTGCTACAAAAGGTGGTTGCACAGAAGTTGGGGTTAGTGAAATGAAATCGCTTGATAGCTCAAATCTTTTTGCTGAGGTTGTTAGAAAAACAGCAGAAAAAGCTCACGCTTTGGGATAGTCAAGTAGGTTTAGAGTGTTGGCAATATATTATGTATTATTGGAAGGGTATTGTCATTACGAGGAGTAAAACGACGAAGTAATCCAAACGATTTTTTGGATCGCCACGCTTCGCTGTCTTGGATTATTCGGGGTGGCGACACTCTGCCGAGTAAAAGTTGACTAAATGTCAAGTTTTACGAGAGGTAAACGTCCGACCGCCACCCTACCGAAAAACCACAAGTGCGGGATGACAAAATGTATAATGATATTCTCGGAAAGTTAATGAGATTCTGAAACAAGTTCAGAATGACAAAGAGGTGAATTTTTTCTCGGAAAAACAGATGTTTCAGGATGACATTGGGATTTGAATTGCCCCCCTCTACACATCCACAAAGGTCCAAAGGTTACTGTCTTCTATCTTTACTCTCAAGTCCTTTTTATTTGACAAACATTCCTGCATACAAGGTTTATCAAAATGTACCAATGCGCACGAACACTCTTTATATTTTGGCTTATTATTGTTCAATATAAATAAACTAATCTCTCCCTTTGATATCAGCTCCAAGATTTTGTTTTTGTTTTTTATTGTTCTATCACACTTATTTTTAGCTCTACAACGCTTACATATAAATTTTGCCTTATTAAAATCTAAAAATAATATCTCGTTATAAGAATAATTCATATATCATTTATACATCACACTTTTATTCAATAATATAGTCAAGTGGCTAAAAATTAGCAAAACTACGACTTTTAGGATAATCATTACACTAACCCCTCTCTTAATGCTTTAACCGCCGCTTGAGTTCTATCATCTACCACTAGTTTTTGGATAATATTACAAACATGCGCTTTTGCCGTATGCTCGGAAATAGTCAGATTTTTCGCAATTTCTGAGTTAGATTTTCCGTCAACAACCAACTTCAAGACCTCGTATTCTCTTTGTGTCAAATTGGCATGCTGTTCTCTAAAAGCAGCTCTTGTAACCTGTCGTGCGGGAATTACGCCTGCATTTCTATCCCTAATAAACGGCACCACTTGCGGATCTAACCACATCGCTCCCTCATTAACCGTTTTTACTATAACCATTAAGCTTTCAGCGCTGATATCCTTCAAGACATAAGCACTTGCTCCAGCCAAAAGAGCCTCCTCTACTTCTTGTGCGCTTGAATGAGAGGTTAACATTATAACCTTAACCTTTTTATTATCCGCCATTATCTTCTTTGCCGCTTCAATTCCTGACATGTCAGGCAAACCTATGTCCATAAGAACGACATGTGGCTTAAATATCCTTGCCGTTTCTATCGCCTCTCTTGCGTTATCCGCCTCTTTAAAAATAAGCGTGTCATTAATACCTTCGAATAACGCCCTTATCCCTATCCTCATTAATTTTTGATCCTCTACCAAAAGAATTTTTATCGGATTTAACATAAAATTCCCCTCTTCTTTAACACTCAAACATCTTAATCCTTTTTTCGCAATAAAAAATCCCGATGATGAAATTTTTAAAGATAATCATTTCGGGATTTTTATAATATTAAAACTTATTATTTTTATTTTATTTTAAATCTAAATATCTAGAACCATTTTTGATAACTCTGTCAGCTCTTGCTAATAAAGCTTTCATTTCAGGAGTCATTTCGTCTTCTGCTTTTCTTGTTGCTGTTTGTTGAGCGTTTTGTGCTACTGCAACTTGTTGAGGTTCAGGTTTAATAGGAGCCGGATCAGATGATGGAATATAACCTGTGTAACCTGATTTATTATTTTTTGCTTGTGTTGTTTGTTGTGCAATCGGATTTGAAACTGTATTGTCAGCTAATTTGTCTGCATAAGCTTTCATTTCTTCTCTTGTCATCATTCTTGATTCTTGAGGACCTGCAGCATCTTTTTGGGCTACTAAGTTTCTTAAAACTTGATTTACTGCTTTTGATTCTGCAGTATCTTCGCCTTCATTAACTAATCTTTCTGCAGCTTGTTGAATTAATGCGTCAAATACTTCCGGATCTTGTTGTGCTGCTTGAGCTATTTTAACGCAATCTTCTTCTTTTGCTTTTTCTAATTCAGATTTGCCTAAAACTTTTGTTACAGCTTTATTTGCATAATGTTGACCAACTGTACCTACTGCATAAGAACCAACTCTGCCTGCAATAGCACCAACTACTGCGCCGACTTTTGTGTTACCAACTAATGCGCCAACAACTTCACCGATTTTTGAGCCTACTGCTGAACCTGCAACCCAACCTGCTACTGATGAAACAACTCTGACTGCTGAACGACCTAATTGTTTCATACCACGTTTAAAACCTAATTTTCTGAATGTTGGAACTACAGTTGTTAATGCTTCAACACCGCCTTCTAAAACTAACATTGCGTTACCTGATTCATTGTTATATGCATCTAAGCAAGTTTTGAAAGTTGAAGATTTTGCAGCCATGTTACGAGTTGCTTGACCAACTTTTGTAATACCTACGGCATTTTTAAATTTTTGATATAAACCTGTACCTTTTGCCATTTCAGCATAAGATGCAGCTTCTGCTTTTGCTAGTAATTGAGAAGCTTGTTTTGCAATATCTTTGTTTGAAGGATTTGCTTTAACAGCTTCTGCTAATTTTTGAGCGTTTTTATATAAATCTTGAGTTTTTGCTGATAAACCATTCAATGCTTCTGCTGTTGGAATGTTTGCCAAAACTTCTTTTGCATCTGCAACTCTTAAAACACCTTTAACGCCATTTTTTTTCAAAATGTCGTTTGCAGCTTTACCGTTATCTGTAACAGATTTGAATGCTTTTTTATATTGACCTTTGTTTTCTTTAACCCATTGGTAACCTTCATAAGCACACATCATTGTCGGATATGAAGATACTTGGCTAACTGTTAATTTTTCTGCATCGTCAGTCAAAGGTACGCCATTAGCGTATTTTGCAAGATTAACCAAATCTTTTAATGCATAAATATTTGATTGTGAATTAATACCGTTAACCATTTTTACCAAAAATTTATTATTACTTACCTATATAAAAACAAAAAATCCATGAAAATTGCCTTTTTATCATGCTTTTAGCCATTTTGTAAAGTAATGTAACAAATTTAGCACATGCTGAAATCGGACTTTTCGAAAATACTTTATATAGGAGTAAGAGTGATTAAGAGATTATCGAGGTTAGAGTATGACAGTAAATGATTTAAAATTAAATGCAAAAGTTGATTCAACATCAAGATTAAATGAAAACGCAGATATTAATGTGAACCCACAACCTGAGTTCGTAGACCGTTCGGAATTGTTATTCTCATATATGAATATAGTAGCATTCAACAATAAATTAGATTTAAAACTTAATTAGTTTATTTATTAAGAGAGAGTTTTTAACACAGATTTATTAACATATACACTAACTACCTAACTAACTCACACTTACACTACCTACCTTTTAAAAATGTTTTATCAAAACATGTGCCTGAATTCAAAAGAATGCAGGCTTTTTTTTGCGTAAAATTTTATAAAAAAAACTAATTCTTTAAAAATCATCCCATAGGATTAGTTTAAAAGTGTTAGCATATGGGCATATAATACATGGAGAGATTTCTAATCCCAACTAGCCTACCCCCTGATATAAAAAAGTGAGAGCCTATGAAAAACAGTATTGCAAAAGTAATTATTGGATTTGTGACATTTTCAACATTTTGCGTTGCTTGTTCTCCTCTATTTTTTATGGACAACCCAAGCAGTAGCAAACCTGCAAAAGGCAAATACTTTAACAACAAAGACTCTAGCACTTTATACACTCGTTCTGATTACAAAAAGCCTGAAAAAACTTCTTATTCCAAAAGAAGTTACGGTCGTGTAATCTACCTTGGCGAGCCTATTGACGGTGTTATGGATTTTAATTAATAACAATTGTTACAAATCTCTTGATTTTAAATTACAATTCTATTATCATTGTAATAGATATTTTTAGGATATAAAAAATGAAGGGGTTTAAAAATGTCATTAGGAACATTAGAATTTGAAATTTTAAATTCAATCTGGAAATTACAAGCAATCGATGAAGACATGAACATTTCTGTTAAAGATGTTGTTGACAACATGTCTGAAAACGGGTTAGAAAGAGCTTACACAACTGTTAAAACTGTAATGGACAGATTAAGTTCTAAAGACTTATTAGTAAGATACAGAGCTGGTAAAAAATTCTTCTACAAAACCGTTATGGATAAGAATGAAATGGCTAACTCAGCTATCAGAGAACTTTCTAGACAATTCTTTGATAACGATACAGTTAAAATGATTAGATTTATTGAAGCTGAATGCCTAGATTTAGTTTAATTTTTCACTCTTAACATGGTTGAATTTCAAAACACAATTGAAGCTCGAAAGTATATCGGTAGGCTTATTATTCAAGTGCTAACCGATAGGATTATTGTGCGTGAAGCAATAAAAAGATTTCCTCACGATGCAACCGATCCTTCAATAAAAAGCGCATATCATGCCTTGGTTCATAGAGAGGCTGATGAGGATTTGCGCAGACGTGACTTGAATTACAGAGATGCGCAAGACAGTTACCTTGAACAGCTTGCACAAACTCTTGAACAAGGAAAAGAGTTGCCTAAAAACATTATCAAAAATTACAACCAATATTACAGAGATATTAAAATTAACCAAACTGATTTTATGAAAAAATTAGTTAAGCGCTTGTGTAAATTCATGAATGTTTAGAATATAATAGGGCTATGGCTAAATCAAAGGTTAAATCAAAATATGTTTGTCAAGAATGCGGTTACGAAACAGCCGGATATTTAGGTAAATGTCCTGAATGTGGCGCTTGGGGTTCAATAGTTGAAGAAGTTGAAACAAAAATCACTGCAAACACTGCTGTTGCCGATTTTTTAAACACGGAAAAACCCAAATTAATAAACGAAATCACTCTTGACGACAGCGTTAGAGTTAGTACAAACATATCAGAATTTGACAGAGTTCTTGGAGGAGGACTTGTCCAAGGCTCGTTGGTATTGCTTGCTGGAGATCCGGGGATTGGTAAATCTACTCTGATCCTTCAAACCAGTGGCGAACTTTGCAAACAAGAAAAAAAAGTTTTGTACACATCGGCAGAAGAATCTGCAAGTCAGGTTAAACTTAGAGCTGAAAGACTCGGAATTCACACGGATAACCTTTATATTTATCCGCAAACAAATCTGGAATTAATCAGAGCACAAATTAAAGACCTAAAACCTGATGTGCTTGTAATCGACAGTATTCAATCAATTTATACAGAAAACATTTCGTCTTCTGCCGGAAGTGTCAGTCAGGTTCGTGAATGCTGTAATATTTTAATGCAAATTGCAAAAAGCGAAAATATTACGATAATCGTTATCGGGCATGTTACAAAAGAGGGTAACATTGCAGGACCAAAGGTTCTTGAACATATGGTTGATGCTGTAATTCAATTTGAAGGCGATAAATACAAATCTTATAGAATGCTTAGAGCGGTGAAGAATCGTTTCGGAACAACCTCTGAAGTCGGAATGTTTGATATGCATTCCAGCGGTTTGGTTGAGATTACAAATCCTAGCGAAATCTTCCTAAACGAAAACCATATTGCAACCCCTGGGAGCGTAATTATCGTAACTAACGAAGGCACAAGACCTTTGTTGCTTGAAATTCAGGCGCTTGTCGGAGTTACACCTTATCCAAGCCCAAGACGTGTTACAAATGGGGTTGACACCTCTCGTGTATTGCAAATTCTTGCGGTGCTTGAAAAAAGAGTAGGACTAAACCTTTCAAAACAAGATGTATATGTAAACGTTATCGGCGGGATTGATATTTCTGAACCTGCAGCAGATTTGGGTATTGCAATAGCAATTACAACATGCTTGAACGATGTTACAGCAGATATGAAAACTGTTTTGATAGGTGAAATCGGCTTGTCCGGAGAAATTCGTCCGGTTAATGACCTTGAAAAACGCATTTATGAGGCAGAAAAATTAGGGTTCAAACGAGCAATTGTTCCTGCATCAAATAATTTGAAAGAGAAATTTAAGAATATTGAAATAGTAGAAGTAAAACGAATTCTTGATGCAATCACCGCAAGCATAAAAAAAGATGGTTAGAAGGTTTTAGAGGGTTAGCAATTCAATTCTTACGTCATTACGAGGAGTAAACGATGAAGTAATCCAAAAGATTTTTGGATTGACACGCAACGCTTGCAATCGCAACGAAAACTCAAAGTTTACAAGAGGTAAACGTTCTACTCCAACTTACGAGTTTCTCTTTATTTCAATCTACCAAAAATCAACTCTGCTCGGGCTACAACATAATAAAAAGTCTGTCAATAGAATTGGCAGACATTAAATAAACACGAGGATA
>URRM01000068.1 GCA_900550295.1 uncultured bacterium | reverse complement strand
ATTGTTTCAAGTGTCCAATTTTTAGAATCATCTATCATTGGTAAAATTTTAGCCCAATCATAATCACCATTTCCTAAATGGTAGTGAATATCAATTCTGTTATCAAATTCACCGTCACTCAAATGGTATGAATCAGGTTTTAGAGCTTCAAATTGCTTTATAATTTCATATTGGTCTATTTTCAAAGACACAGCAGCACAAAAAGAATGCCCTACATCATAATTAAATCCACAACCTAAATTATCTTTAATATATTTAATTTCCTCCGGAGTTGCTCCTCGGCAAACCATTTTGTCTGGGTTTCTTGGTGCAACATAAGGTTTATTTTCTATACGCATTTTATAAGGTTTAATGACTGAAGCTTGTCTTATAATTTCTTCAACATCTCCGTCCATACCTCCGTGGACCACAGTATATTCGGCATCTAAGGCTTTTGCATAGGTGTTTACTTGCTCATAAACCATTTTGTTATAATCAAAAAATGATTTATCTGCTAAATTACAACCTTGGCTAAAATGCGGAGCATGAATTGAAAAAGGAATATTATATTCACTTTTTAGCTTAACCCAACCGCTCAAATATTCCATATTTGCAGGATGTACAAAAAGTTCAACATAATCAAAATCATTTTCTTCATACATTTTGATTAAAGCATCCTTAAAAAATTGCAATTTATCAGAAAATTGTTTAACACCAATACGCATAAACTAATCCTCTATTCTTAAAGCCAAATACTCTTTTAAAGATTTTTTCCAATCATCGCAAACACCGTCGTTTTCCATTACAGAATATTTTGGACGTTTTGCTTTTACAGGATATTCTTCTGTTGTGCAAGGGGTTAATTTTGCCTTAATACCGGTTAAGCTAAAAATTTCTTTTGCAAAGTCATACCAAGACGTTTGCCCGCTTCCGCAAATGTGATATGTGCCGTATTCCGGCATCTCATCCAGTAAATCAATAATACCTTCTGATAACGCAACAGTCCAAGTTGGGCAACCAATTTGATCGTTAACGACTTTTAATTCTTTACCTTGTTTTGCACAATTAATCATTGTTTCTACAAAATTTTTACCATGGTGACCATACAACCAACTTGTTCTAACAACATAATATTGTTTACAATAAGTTCTGACAGCCTCTTCTGCTTGCCATTTTGTCAAACCATAATTATTTAACGGATTTGTTGCATCTAATGGCATATATTTAGATTTTTTATTACCGTCAAAAACATAATCAGTAGAAATTACAAGCATCGTAATTCCCAATTTTCCGCAAGCAATAGCTAAATTTTCAGTACCGGTTACGTTAATTTTTTCTGCTGTTGCCATATCATCTTCAGCTTTATCAACGTTTGTATAAGCAGCACAATGGATAACAACATCAGGTCGAGTTTCTTTTAAAACTTTATTTACCTGAATTTCATTTGTAATATCCAGAGTATCAACATCTGTTTCGACAACTTCGTCTACAAAATCTGCATCCTCTAACATTGGACATAAATCTTGTCCAAGCATACCATTTGCACCTGTAACCAATATTTTCATATTTAACCTCTATACTTTCATTTTTAATGATTTTTCAATAAACTCAATTCGTTCTAAATCCTCTTGAAACAAATGAGTTTTTCTTTTTAAGAAATTCAATTCAAACACTAAAGCTTTTTCTATTGAGTTTTCGTTTAAACTTCTTGCTTCAAATATTACTTTTCTTGTTTCAAAATGAGTTAAGTGTGGTAATTTCTCCATAAAATGGACAGATTCAGGATTTATTTTACCACCCAGTACAAATTGTTTATTTGTTGTTTCACAAACTTTGTCTAACTTATTACAGTATTCTAAAATTTCATCAGAATTTGCTTGAGCGATTCCCAAAGATTTTTTCAAATCACTTCGACCTAACACAAACCCCGTAATTTTATCAGATTTTTCGACTATTTCATCAAGATGTTCAAACGCTGATTTTGTTTCTATGTTTAAATATAAATTTGGATAATTTTTATTGAAAACTTGTTTAACAGATGACAAGAATTTTTCTGCTCCATAAGCTGATTCAACCATTGGCGCAACTATTGAATTTGCATAAAGCTCTTTACAAATATGTAAATCTTGAATTGAAGATAAACCTCCAAGTTTTACGCACAAATCCATATCGACTCTATGAACAAGTTCGGATAGTTCAAAAGCACTTTTCCAATCTGTGTACTCGCTTTCAAACTCTAGCTTTATACCTGTTGCCCCACAAGATTTTAAATCAAGTAATTCCTTTAACATCAATTATCCTTTTAATGAATGCTATTAACCAAATCTTTCACTATTTTTACAGCCTCATCAAAAGATATTTTATCACATAAATAGTCTTTTACAATATATCTTGCATATGAACCTATTGCTACTCCGGTAATTTCAATATCGCACTGCTTTGCTAATTGAGCTGTTTTTGAATTTGTACCTCCTGACAAAATGGTAAACACCGGCAAGTTTTCTTTTTGTAATAGTTCCGCTGTAGCTACGGCTTGTAATGTAGTTCTAAAATCGTCTTTACCTCCACTCATCGGAGCACCGTCTGCCTGAATTATTGTTGTATAATCTTCTCTTAAAGCAAGCATTCTATTTAATCGTTTCACAAGAGCTTCATTTGAAAGTTTTGCTCTATCTACACAAATACTTAAAACTCCATCGTATAAAGAATTCAATAAATTCCACTTATTATCAACTTCTTCTTCGTTGTCGGTAATTGCATGAAACTCCAGACAATCTATGCCTTCGGCTATAATTTTAGGCAAAACCTTGTTCAAATCAGTTGGAAAATTTTGCATCTTAATAGCATCTGCAATGCAAATTTTTTGACATTTTGCACAACCTATACATCTTGAATTATCCACTAAACAGCTTGTAGAAATAGCACTCTGCGGACAAATACTAAAACATTTTAAACAGCCCTTGCATTTATTTAAGTCTATTGTTGCCTTACTTAAATGAGGATCTCCATTTATACCTACAGATACACAAATAAATCTATTTTCGGTTATACCCGATTTTATTAACCCTCTTTTTGCAGCCTTTACAACATCTAAATTTGCAGACACATCAAAAATATTACACCCTGCAACAGAATAAAGTTCTACTAATTTCTCAACCTCTTCTTCATCCTCGTTTCCTGCACCACAAACAAGTTTAAAGACCTTATTTTGTTTTAAATATTCCAGCAGACTATTATTCATTTTCTATTTTCTTTTTATCTGTGACTATATTTCCTTTTTCATCCAAATATTGAACATTCCCATTTGAAATGACTTTCACAAGACCTTTGTTATACGATACAAAAGTATAAATCGGAGGAATAACAAGAGATGATTTTTGTGAGTAGAAAATTAAACCATATCTATCATCCAATTTAATTTTAAAGATATAAACACCTTTTGTAAGCGCTTCACCGACGTTAATTAAGTCAATTCCGTCATACTTAGGTTCAGCAATAACATCTCCGTTATTCAAATTTATAATCCCAAATTTGTTACCACTAAAGGTTTTCAAATATCCGTCTATCATAACAACATCAACGTATTTAGGCTTAATTAAGATAACTTTACCCTTACGGTAATGAATTACACCTACTTTTTTAGATGCTACAACTCTCCAGTTGTGATTATCAAAAGGAGTTATATCATTATATATAGCACCTGCAATTGCTCTTGCTTTCTTTATGTCATAAAGACCTTTATAAGAGTGATTTTTTACGATACAATAATTTGAATTTGGATTTTGTTCAATCAACTCAAATTTTGCAGGAATAAGAATTTTACCATTATAATTCATCAATCCTGATTTGCCGTTTAATATTGATCTGTAAATTCCGTTCTTTCTGTCGAAATCTACAAAATCGTCATAGACAGCTTTTGAAACCTTTTCACCTTCTTCGTTTATTAAACCGCATTTTTTATTTGTATAAATCTTATACATTTTTTTATAAACTACAGTATTATCTTCAACACTCGGATAAACAGAAAATTCCTCAGAATCGGTTTTCTTATGCTTGTATGTATTATTAGCAATTATATTAGTTGAAATATCCTTTTCAAAATGTTTTTCTTCGACTTCTTTTTTATCAAAGATATTCTTTATAAAATTAAAACTTATTTTTGAAATGCTGTTATCAGAAGGTGTTGCATAAGGATCCGGATTGCTGATAGAAATATTCGCTTTTACTGCAACAAAAGCCAAAAACATTAACAATATTGAATATACAATTAAAGACTTTTTTTTCATTTTTGTATCCCGATTTAATCAAATCTATGATACTTAAAATATTAGCAGGTGTCAAATAAAACTGTTTATGATAAACTTATAAAAAATGTCGAAAGGTAGCACAGCTATGAATATTTGCGTTATTGGCACTGGATATGTTGGCTTAGTTGTTGGAACTTGCCTATCTGAAATGGGCAATACTGTCATTTGTATTGACAATGATGAAAAAAAGTTAGAAAAACTTAAAAACGGAATAGTTCCAATTTTTGAACCGGCTTTGGAAGAGATGATTAAATCAAATGTTGCAGAAAATAGATTGTCATTTTCAAAAGATTTAAAATCAGCTGTTGAAACTTCTACTATTTGTTTTATTGCTGTTGGTACACCTCAAGATGAATATGGTTCTGCTGATTTAAAATATGTTTATGAAGTTGCTGAACAAATTGGTAAATCAATGAACGGTTATAAAGTTATCGTTGACAAATCTACTGTACCGGTTGGAACTGCACAAAAAGTCAGAACCTTAATTGAACAACAAACAACTCATGATTTTGACGTTGTTTCAAATCCTGAATTTTTAAAACAAGGAGCAGCTGTTGAAGACTTTTTAAAACCGGATAGAGTTGTTATTGGCTCAGATTCTCCAAAAGCTACAGAAATTATGCAAGAACTTTATGCACCATTCTTAAGAACCGGAAATCCGGTAATTATCATGGATGTAAAATCTGCAGAAATGACAAAATATGCGGCTAATTCATTTTTGGCAGTAAAAATTTCCTATGCAAATGAAATTGCAAATATTTGCGAAAAAGTTGGAGCTAATGCCGAAATGGTAAGAATTGGAATGTGTTCTGACAAGCGTATTGGTTCTCAATTCTTATTTTCAGGTTTAGGATACGGCGGAAGTTGTTTTCCAAAAGATGTTAAAGCTCTTATCAAAACAGCTAAAGAAAATGGTTATAACGCAGAATTAATATCCGCAGCTAATAACGTTAATAGACGCCAACGCTTGCTTTTTATAGACAAAATAACAAAATATTTTGGAGAAAATCTTTCGGATAAAACTTTTGCGGTATGGGGCTTAGCATTTAAACCGAAAACTGATGATATGAGAGAAGCTCCATCAATTACAATAATAAACGCATTACTGGAAAAGGGTGCTAAAATTCAAGCCTATGATCCAAAGGCTATGCAGACTGCGAAATACCATTTTGGTGATAAAATAACTTATGCAAACAATTCCTATGACGTTTTAAAAAACGCAGATGCGTTGTTATTATTAACAGAATGGAATGAATTCAGACGCCCTGATTTTGAAAAAATAAAAGATTTGCTAAAAACACCTATTATTTTTGACGGACGAAACCAATACAATAAAAAATCACTTGTTGAAAAAGGTTTTACTTACTTTAGTATTGGTAACACTTAATCTTAAGGACTCTTTTATGAATAAAAATAATTTTGATAGAATTCTTATATACTTATTGAGTATCTTTATCATTCTATATTTAGGCTTTCGTTATGTTCAAAAAAATCCTGATGTTAAAATTAAATCGGCAAGAAATATTACGATTTTTGCAAATGACAATTTTACAGCCAAAAGGCATTATCACAATTCAAATTTAATTTTGAAATTTTCTCTTTTAATTAACCCAAAAGATTCTTTTACGTACCAAGTTTTAGGCTATAACAATTACCAATTAGCATATATAAATGTTCACAATGATTTATTTAAAGAGTACTATCTAAAAAAAGCTTTTGCATATAGTGAAAAAGCATTAAGTTTATCTCCAAAATATTATGAAATTATAGATAATCTTGGTTTTTGTTGCATTTTAGATGAAAAGTTTGATGAGGCTATTGAATTATTTAACAACTCGTTAAAAATTAATCCTAAAGATACTGTTGCAATCGATGGGTTAACTAGTATTTATTCCAAATATAAAATAGATTCCCAAAAAGCTTTATCATACATTGATTTAAAAATAAAATATGCGCCAAATGATTTTGATGCATTTTTTACAAAAGCGTGGATTTTAAACACATTAGACAGGAATAAAGAAGCTATTGAATACTATAACAAATACCTTGAACGTTATCCTTATTCCGTTGCAGCATTAGTAAATATCTCCGGCTGCGAAGTCAAAATAAAAGATTATAAAAACGCTTTAATCCATACAGAAAGAGGACTTGCCCTAAATCGTTATTCATGCTATCTATTAGCAAGTAAAATCGACATCCTTGCTAATATGAAAAAGTATGACGAAGCAAAAGCTGTTGCACAGGAGTTAATTAACAACAGCACATACTATGGCGCACACTTAGGTTATTTCCGTCTTGCTAAAATTCAACAAATAGAGGGTAAAACAAAACTTTCAGAAACAAATTTCAAAATTGCAAAAGACATAGCTCAAGAGTTTTTAGACAGCGAATATTGTCAAGGTAAGGGATATGATTTAAAAGACAACGACGGAAGATGCAGAAATGTGGGTTTATTTTTAAAATTTTTCGATATAGACAAACAATCAAAATATTTTTACTAATCGGGCAAAAAGAAAGCCCTGCATGTGATGCAAGGCAAATGAATTAGTGTACTTGCATGCTATATCCATGCTCTAGAGCATGGCAATCATGTAAACATGCTGTAACATTGGCTTTTAGCCTCTTATTATTTTGTTGGTAACAAAACTACTCGTAAAATTCCACTATTTTCATAATAGGGAGTTTTTACGAATTCTGCGATATATTCAAAATTACCATTTTCAAATATTTCTCTATCTTCAAATGTAACTTCATCGTACCAAGCGTTGAAAATTGCAAATTGAGTAGGATTCCTTTTAGCATATAGTCTTACTTTCTTTGTATATTTCGTGAAATCTTCATTTCCGCCATTAAAGTCTGATTGAACAATAACATTTGGTTCCAAATCAAAAATTTCACGGAATGATGTGGGCTCTATAAGTTCATATACTAAAACATTTTTATCTTTATAGCGTAAAGCATCCACATTTGAAACTTGCGTTAAACTTCCATATACATTTTGAAATTGTTTTTGCAAATTGTTGTAATCCATATGAGAAATTGAATACAATAAAAAGAAAGATAACACGATATTTACAAATTCATAACGCCATTTCAACATAAACATAGCTGCAATTAAGGCGATACAAAGCGGATAAATCAGCATAAAATAATATTCCATTATTATAGCTCTTATTGAACTAATAATAAGTGTTACAATCAAAAATCCAAACACCGCATATATCAAATAAAATATAAATTCTTGTTGTTTTGTACTCATTTGCCAAAACAATTTGTCTTTATAAAACGAGGACATAACGAAAACAATTGATAATATTATCAAACAAATTGTAATTTGCCAATTTCCAAACATTGCATTTAAAGATCTTAAGAACACATCAAAGCACATATCCGGTAACCAAACATTAAATGTTTTATCTAAAATTGCTAGTTTATAAAATGTTTGAATTAAGTATGGTACAAAAGTTAAGCCTATAATTAAATGTGCAAAGATAAAAGTTTTTAAAGCCGTGAATTTCTGCTGATATCGTGTTGCTATATACCAACAACCATACATAAAATTAACAATCAACAGAATTGTGCCATACAAGTGATTGCTAAAAATCATACTTGAAAACAAAATGAACAAAAATGTATTTAAAAAGTTCATTTTTTCAAGCATTTTAAACATAAAATACACAACTAGAGGTGTAAGCATACTCGATAGAGAAAATGCTCTATAATCTTGTGCATAACTTATATGAAATATAGATATTGATAACAAAAATGAAGCCAGCAATGCTGTTTCTTTGTTTATTTTAGATTTTAAAAGAAAATACAGAGTAAAAATAGCCCCTACACTAAAAATCAGAGGCAAAAGTCTTAGCCATTCAATAGTTGATGGCACAAAAATCTGCCAAAATCTTGAAATTAAAGCAAAAAATGGAGGATTTCCGGGATCCATAAATAAGTCTTTTATTGGATTTGTAAAATCACCCGTTAGAGTTGCAGTATAGCATTCATCCCACCACATCGGATACTCTGCAAATAAGTTAAAACGCAAAAATACTGCAAGGATAGTTATTATAGATAAACTTACAGCAGTAGGTATTTTTAATCTTTCAAATTTTATTAAACTTATACCTAAAATAAATAAAATCCAAGGGATTAGGTATACTTTATAAAGGTAGAAAAACGATAACAATATAACAGCAATTGCATTGTAGTTTCCTTTATAATTCATATATTCAGAATTTGGTATTTTTTTTAAGCTATCCGGCAAAATAATCTTGTTATAATAATTATTTCCAATTTTAACTTTTTGTAATTCAAACTGGCGAATTTGCTCTCTATCAAAATAAAAATGACTTGCACCGATAAAAATATTACTTGATATAATATAATCCCTTAAATCAATGTCGAACTTATATTCATACATAATTGATAGAGATTTATATTTTTGTAAATCGTTTGTTTGCGCATAAAAATTCGTAATCTGAAGAGCTGAATTTGTTTTTAATCTGG
>URRM01000067.1 GCA_900550295.1 uncultured bacterium | reverse complement strand
AAGAAGTAAATGAAAAACGTTATATTTCTTTTGAAAGATTTTTAGAAAGTTATGATTCGCCTCCAGAAAATGAAAGAAGGATTTGGAATATTGTTAAAGATGGTCCTTTTGAAACGTATAATAGAAATTTTACTGTAGAAGATGCAAAAGAAAGTTTTGAATCAAAAACGGGTTTCCCTTATAATCATACCGATTTTTCAGAAATGATTAATCAAGATATTCAAAAATTAGATGAAGTTTTTCAGAAAATTAAAAAACTTCGCCATAAAAAAATTGCACATCTTACTACTGCAGAAATTAAAAAAGTTCCAACATATGCTGACGTTGAGGATTGTATTAATACGATAAAAGCTGTTGCACAAAAATATAAGTTGATTTTTTACCATAGTCATGATGATTTTCATTATATAGATTTGAATATACAAACAGTCTTTGAGAGAGCTTGGATTGATAAGTTATAAACATTGTTAATTTTTTTTAAATCCTGTTTAAAAAGTGTTTAAATTATAAATTCAAATAATCAATCACTTCGGCGATGTGGCCTTTGACTTTTACTTTGCGCCATTCTTTAATAATATTTAAATTTTCGTCCAGTACAAATGTCGAGCGTTCAATTCCCATATATTTTCTGCCATACATTGATTTTTCTTTCCAAACCTCAAATTCTTCTGCAAGTTTGTGTTCAGAGTCAGATAGCAGAATAAAATTCAAACTTTGTTTTTCTTTAAAAGATTTATGGCTTTTTATGCTGTCAGGACTAACACCTATTACTGTTGCATAACTTGTTAAACGATTAATATTATCCCTAAAATCGCAAGCTTCTTGAGTACAGCCGGATGTATTATCTTTTGGGTAAAAGTATAAAATAACTTTTTGCCCTTTAAAATCATTTAATGAATATTCTTTTTCTATGCCATCAATATTAATGCCTTGTATGTTTATATTGTTCATATTGTATCTCCAATTTTCTTAAATCATAGTATACATTTAACTAATTTTTAGTAGGATATATTATTAGAATAGGAGGAGTTTTTATATAATTAATTTTAAATTTTTCATCCTTATGAAGAAAATAGGAAAAAGTTTCATTTTTAAGTGTTTTAATTAAATTATCATCAATTAATAAATCACAGTTTTCTGCAGTTATAGTTAACAAGCAATCATATGCCATTATGTATTCAATCCCGCTCGCACCTGTTGCTAGTTGTACGCCAGCCGTGTAATCAATTTTAGTCTTTTCATTGTAGTAATTATAATTATTTATAAACTTATTTCCTGCAATGGTAATTCCAGTCTTTTTGCCCCAAATAAAACTTCCAATATTAGTTAATAATATTACACCTAATCCACTAAATAGCCATTCTTTATTTTGCCATATCCAATTCCAAATATTCATTATTCCTCCCAAAACATTCTACCATAAAATTATTTTGCATATAATATGCTAAAAGAGGCAACATAACATTCCGGAAATGCTTTCTCTCAGAATAAGGCGCCACGTCATTCTAAAGTGGTTATTTCTAAAATGAAAATAGTTCGACTAATTTAAGTTACCACCGCATAATAGTCGGAATTTTGTTAAAAATTAAGCATAATAAGCAAATCTCATCATAATGTTAATTTAGTATCAAAATCGAAGCTTGTTTACACTGAGCGGTTTTGTATAATCTGTTAAACTCAGTAAAAGTATGCAAGGTTGAAGTTTTGTAAATGCTAATAAAAATAAATACATGGGCAAATATTATAAACTTGCCCATGTATAAGAGAACAATTAGGAAACTGTTTTTATAAATTATTTAAGCTGTTTACAGCATTTAATTTTTGCTCAAAAGTATTGTGAACATATCTCATGGTTGTTCGAATGTTTTTGTGGTTTAAAATTTCTTGCAAAACAGGTACAGGAACATTATTTTTGATTGAAGGACTTGCAAATGTATGTCTTGTGTCGTGAAATCTGAAATTTGGTACATTTGCCATTTTACAAACAGTCATAAATGCTTTGTGTATGTTACCATATTTTGTACCTGTTTCAGGATTTGTAAATACATAAACATTATCCCCTTTAGAATTGTATCTTGTAAGCAAGATGTTTTTAACGATATTGTTCATAGGAACATCATTTTTTAAACCATTTTTTGTATTCAAAGCACAAAGCATATTTGCTGAAAAATCAATACAACTCCAAGTAAGATTTAATATTTCACCTCTACGCATTCCAGTATTTAAACATATTAAAGCAATATCCCTAACATGGTCGTATGAATAATTACAATATTTTTTAGTTATTTTTTCTAATTCATCGGCTGTAACATCCATGTAGGAATAATCGTGATTACAGAATTTTATAAATCTTTCTTGTTCTTCTACTGTCATGTGTCTTTCAAGTTTGTTTGCAACTTTCAATTTTTTAACATTTACAAGTGGATTTTCCTTTGCTTTTTTGTTATCTATTGCAATGCTGAAAATTTTAGACAAAACACCTAATTCACGATTAACTGTTGCAGGAGATATGCGTTTAACAATTTTCTTACCCTCAACAATTTTTTCGTAATATACTTGTCCATTACGGTCTGACTTATATTTTTCTACAAGATTTGGAGTAATATCTTTTATTAATTTCTTTCCCCAAAGGTTATTAAAATTTTTCGCAATAGGGATTACTGTGTCAGTTGATTTAAGGTTATTTTCTGCATATCTGATATAATCAGCAACAATAACTTCAAATTTTTCCATGCCATAATCTTCAATTAAATCAAGTCTGCCACGCAATAAATCAGTCTTAAAGGCTTGCATGTATGCAAGTGCTTCTTTTTCATTATTTGCCTCTGAAATAGCACGACAGTAACGCTTTTTGCGTACCATCATTTCAAAATACCAATGATTATTTTTTTCATATACTCGCATTAGACTGCATTACCTTTGAATTAATGTATCTTATATTTTTATTATCACTTCAAATCGACTAAAAGGCAACGGGGAAAAGAGTTTTAGGCTGCAAGATTAGTACAATTTGTACTAATTAGTTTTAGAAAAAATTAAACCTGTTTAATAAGGTAAAGAATGTAAATTGTTACATTTATACATATTTTTTTGATTTTTGTGATTTGAGATAAAATGTATATATGTTTATAAGCAAAGATACTGTAACAGAGGCTTTAAATTTTATTATCCAATATGCAGATGATATTGATGTTGGGAACTTACTGAAAAATTGTAAGTTCCGTTTAAACAACAGAGAACCAAGACAGAAAATAACTGATAAAAATTTAATGAGTAATAAAGAATTATTGTTATTAAAACTATGTTTAGCCAATCGAGATTATTACTTACATCATGATTTTGCAAGTTCTGATGATATTGTATCTGATAGTTTTAAGGCAAATATACTTATAAAACATTTAAAGGTTATTGCAGAATGTTATAACCACTGCTTTGCAGAACAAAAACAAGAAAGACAGTATGAAATTAGTAAAAATACATTAGGGATTGCAATTGATGATACAACTGTAAGTATTGAAGATTATAAATACAAAAACAACCTAATAAATATTGTATAAGAAAGTGCAAATAAAAACCCGTTAGTGCAAGTGCATCTCGTTCTATTAAAATCGCCATAAAAGCCTTTAAATTTAGGTCTTAGCGAAAATGTATCCATCTCACACTTGCACTTTATTTACATACATCTAAACAATTAAAAAAGACAAGGCTGAAAGCCTTGTCTTAGAATTGCTCCAGGCCAGACTTGAACTGGCACTGAGTTATTCGCCCAATCGGATTTTAAGTCCGACGCGTCTACCGATTCCGCCACTGGAGCACCTTTTTCTTAACACATAACATCATGCAATGCTTTGTGTACATTCAATTTATCAAAAAAAAATTTAATTGTCAACATCTCTATAAAAATCCATAAAAAATTGCAAATTGTAAACATTTATACCATTTTTTTCAAAAACACTTGCAAAAATGTTAGCCCAACCTTACAATATAGTCGGATTAGAATAAAAATAAACAAATTTATATTAGTAGAGATTAAAATGAAAGATTTTAGCAAAATAAAAACATTAGATCATTTACCTATCGGGCATGATGCAATTATTTCGGCTGTTGATTGTGAAGACAAAGCTCTTCGTAAGCATATTCTTGATATGGGATTGACACCGCAAACAGAAGTTACACTTATTAAGACAGCACCGATGGGAGATCCATTGGAATTGCGACTTAGAGGTTATGAACTAACTCTTAGAAAAAGCGATGCTTCTAAAATTTCCATAAAAGACATTCACGATGCACATAATAAAATAAAAAAACAAAAAGTTTTCAAAGAAACTGATCACTCAGAAATTGGTGAAATTCAAAAATATGAAACCAGAAGGCTTGGCGGAAAGGTTCAAAAAAAGGAATTAAGACTTGCTTTAGCGGGTAACCAAAACTGCGGCAAAACAACTCTTTTCAACAAGTTAACAGGTTCTAATCAACACGTAGGAAACTTTCCTGGGGTAACAGTAGACAGAACTGATGGTGTAATTAAACGTCACAATGAAGTTACAATCACTGATCTTCCTGGAATTTATTCACTTTCGCCATATAGCAACGAAGAAATTGTAACCAGAAATTTCATTTTAAACGAAAAGCCTGATGGTATTATCAATATTGTTGATGCGACAAACATTGAACGTAATTTACTTTTGACAATGCAACTTATTGAACTTGATATTCCGATGGTTATTGCATTAAATATGATGGATGAAGTTGAAACAGCAGGCGGAAGCCTTGATATTAACGGTTTAGAAGCTCGCCTAGGTGTTCCTGTTGTACCAATTTCTGCATCAAAAGAGCAAGGTCTTCAAGAACTTGTAGAACACGCTATTAACGTTGCAAAATATGAGGAGCACCCAGGAAGACTTGATTTTTGTAATCACAACATAAAAAATGAAGATTCAATTCACAGATGTATTCACTCCATTTGTCACTTAATTCAAGACCATGCCGAAGCTTTACATATTCCGTTAAGATTTGCAGCAACAAAGCTTGCAGAAGGGGATTCGCTTGTAGAAGAAGCTCTTCATCTTGATCAAAACGAAAAAGATACCATTTTGCATATTGTTGAAGAAATGGAGCAAGAACGAGGTTTAGATAGAGAAGCGGCAATTGCAGACATGCGTTTTTCTTTCATAGAAAGACTTTGTGACGAATATGTTCAAAAGACATCTGATGCACCAAGTCATAAAATGACAGTTATGGCGGACAAAATTTTAACAGGAAAATACACCGCAATACCGGCATTTTTACTAATTATGGCTGTCATATTCTATTTGACTTTTGGACCGTTTGGTTCGTTTTTATCTAATTTAATGAACTATATCATCGAATTTGTTACCATAAAGACTGACATGGCATTGACAGCCTATGGACTTAACAAAGTAGTACATTCTCTTATCATAAACGGTATATTTGCAGGTGTTGGTAGCGTTTTGAGCTTTTTACCAATTATCGTAATTTTGTTCTTCTTCTTATCAATATTAGAAGACACAGGTTATATGGCACGTGTAGCGTTTGTTATGGACAAAGCATTAAGAAAAATGGGACTTTCCGGCAGAAGTTTTGTACCAATGTTGATTGGTTTCGGATGTAGCGTTCCAGCAATTATGGCATCAAGAACATTACCTTCTGAACGTGACAGAAAGATGACAATTTTATTAACTCCGTTTATGAGTTGTTCTGCCAAACTACCTATTTATGCATTATTTACAGCTGCATTCTTTGAAAAAGACCAAATTTTGGTAATTTTAGGCTTATACTTAATCGGTATCATTGTGGGCATAATCACAGCATTAGTAATGAAAACCTTCTTTTTTGACGGTGAAGGTGTGCCTTTTGTAATGGAATTACCAAATTACAGAATGCCAAGTGCAACAAACATTTACAGATTAATTTATACAAAGGCAAAAGACTTTATTACAAAAGCTTTTACAATAATCTTTTGGGCAACAATCATCATTTGGTTCTTGCAAACATTTGACAGCAGATTGAATTTGGTTGTAAACTCATCAGACAGCATGTTAGCAGTATTAGGTAACTTTATCACACCAATATTTAAACCTTTAGGCATCGCCGATTGGAGAATTTCAACAGCTTTCATTACAGGATTTATGGCTAAAGAAAGCGTTGTAAGTACATTGACAATTTTATTAGGTGGTAACGTTGAGGCTTTGCCGTTAGTCTTCACCAAACTAACAGCATTTGTCTTCTTAGTATTCTCACTATTGTATACACCTTGTGTTGCGGCAATTGCGACAGTAAGACGAGAACTTGGAAAACGTTACGCATTTTTAGTTGTAATATTCCAATGTTCAGTAGCTTGGTTTGTAGCGTTTTTAGTATTCAAAATAGGTTCACATCTTTTATAATTTCTATGTAAAGAATGTTACTATTTTTTTGAAATTTGAATTTTGAATAACTAATATTTTTTATATTATAATATATATTAGTTACAAGTTAGGTTTTAGGTTTATGGTGAATAATACAGAACAAATAAGTAAAAAGAAAGATATTGCAATAAATACACTTGTTGCAGCTATTTTTGTGTTGGTATTAGTAGGTGTAATTACCCTATTTCACTTAATGACTACACAAATAAAATCCTCTGAAAAAATCACATCCGAAGTTGCACAACAATTATCATACAACTTGCACAACAGGATTATTGGCGATTTGCAAGTGTTGGAGATGATTGCCAGCTCAATTGGCTACAACTCAAATAATTTCAAACCTAATGACCTAAATGCATATTTAAAAACAGGAGGCAGACAAGCCTCATTTAAGGCTTTTTCATTCATACGTCCTGACGGTATGGCATATACCGCAGTAAGAGATGAAGGTTTGAAACCGTTGACAAATATGTCAAAAATGCCTTGTTTTAAAGTTGCAAAAACCGGTGCGACTTGTTTTGACAGGGTTCAAGAAGTTCCGACAGGAGGTTTTGAATCATTCAGAAACGTTTATGCTGTACCAATATACAACAAATCTAAACAAGTTGGAGTATTGTCAGCAATCGTAAGAGCCGATGTTTTCAAAAACATTTTAGACGTAAACACATTTAACCAAACAGCTTTCAGCCATATCATACAAGACAATGGCGATTACGTACTTCGTTCAGACAATGACATTGTTGAAGATACAGTAAATTTATTTGAACAAAAAATCAAATTTCTAAATACAAATACAACTTCTGTAAAAAATTTAATTAAAGATGGCAAAAGCGGTGTATATTGGGCATTTTTAGACGGTCAATTCTGGCTATTTGCCTTTACGCCGGTTGCTTTCAACAATTGGCAACTTGTACTTTTCGTTCCGGGTAAGGTTTTAGCCCTAAGCCTTATTGAAAGTATTTTCTTCACAATAGGCATAATGCTTGCGATAAACTGCTTGTTATTCTTAATCTTAAGACGTATTGATTCAATACAAAAGAAAAATGACGAGGAAATGTTGAAACTTGCATTTGTAGACGAAGTAACATCAGGTCCAAACAAGGCAAAATTCTACATTGAAGCGCAAAAGATAATACAAAATATTTCACCAAGTCATCAATATGCGCTTGTGTTAATGGATATAACTAAATTCAAAGTTATAAACGAAATTTATGGCTTTGAAATGGCAAACAATATCCTAAAAGATTTGTACAATATAATTAAAAAGAACTTACCGGAAGGCACTCTTTTGGCACGTTCATTTGCAGCAAATTACCTTTTTGTACTTGAGTATAAAGAAGAAAGTGATATTAATTGCACAGTTGATAAAATTCATCAAGATATTGAAGAATACAACACAAAAACAATGCAACAACTTATCTCAACTCAAAATAACAAGGTTGCAGCAAAATTGGTACCACTATTCGGTGTTTACTTGATTAGTGATGTAACAGTGCCAATAAACATAATGTGTGACCGTGTAAGCCTTGCAAAACGTACAATTTCAGAAGATATCAACAAATATGTTTCATACTATGATGATAACCTAAGAAAACAACTACTTAGCGAAAAGAATATTGAAGATGAAATGCATAACGCACTTGCAACAGGTCAATTTGTTATGTATTTACAACCTAAATATGATATGAAAACCATTACTGTTGTTGGTTCAGAAGCTTTAGTTCGCTGGATTCACCCAACAAAGGGCTTTATTGCACCTAATGAATTTATTCCGCTATTTGAAAAGAACGGCTTTGTTTTGAACGTAGACAGATACATTTGGGAACAAGCTTGTAAAGCAATCCGTTCTTGGATTGATAGAGGATATACTCCGGTTCCAATATCAGTAAATGTTTCAAGACTTCACTTGAGCAACGAATTCTTTATTGATGATTTAAAAGAATTAATCAAGAAATATCAAATTCCACCAAGTATGCTTGAGTTAGAATTGACAGAAACAGCCAGCTTTGAAGACTTTGATAAATTCTTGGAAATCGTAAATGAATTGAAAAAACAAGGATTTAGCATTGCAATGGATGACTTTGGTTCAGGATATTCTTCATTGAATATGTTGCGTCAAATCCCTTGTGACATTTTAAAACTTGATAGAGGCTTCATTAACGATTCTACAACTACAGAAAGAGGTAAAATTGTTGTACAACACATCCTTTCTATGGCTAAGAATTTGTCGTTAAAAACAGTATCTGAAGGTATTGAAACAGAAGAACAAGCTCAATTCTTAACAGACTCAGGTTGTGATATTGCACAAGGTTTCTTATACGCAAAACCAATGAGTTTGGATGATTTTGAAGCTTTAACATTCAAAAATAAAGTTTCTAAATAAAAAATTCCTTAAACAAACAAAAAGGCGGG
>URRM01000066.1 GCA_900550295.1 uncultured bacterium | reverse complement strand
AGCGTTCCGCTCACGCCTCTATTATTTTATGTTATATGATTATCTTAAAATTAAATAAATTCCATAACATTTGAAGTTGGAGCAAAACCTTCTTCAACAATACCTTGCATACGTTTTTTACGATAAAGCATATCTACAAACGCTTCCAAACGAGTAATAAAACCGGCTTCACCTGTATGCTCATCGATTGTAAGGTTCAACAATGGTTTATTAAATTGTTTAGATTTTCTTGTCACACGTTCAAGCATTAATGAATCAGGACCGCAACCAAAAGCTGTAATTGTAATCAAGCCGTCAATTTTGTTATCCTTCAAATAATAACCTGCACAGCCTGTCATTTCAGCTTCGTTAGCCCAATAAACTTCTTGACCTAAAGAAGTAACACCTTCTTCAAGTTGTTCTTCAGTTAATTGATAAGCAGTATAAACCTTAACGCCCATTTTATTAAGTTTATCAATAACCTTCATTGAGGCACGTTCGTCATAAATATTGTAAGCATGCGAAACCAACGCAATTGATACAGGATATTCAGTTTCATCTTTTTCAATTAAAAGTTTACCTGAAATAGCATTTTTAAGAGCTTTTTCGTAAGGCATGCCTGATTTCAACATAACTTGAAAATTATTATAAACTCTCCAACCTGTTTTAGAAGCTTTTTTAATTCTTTCCATATCAACAATGCCAAAAGGTTGAACACATTCTAGCAAGAATTGGTATAATCCTTGTCCTTTTTGTGATTTATCAAGAGTTGGTTCAATCATATTAAAAGGTTTTTTAACAACATTTCTAATTAAATCAGGGAGACCTCTGATTTTAGAACAGTTATAAATTTTAGGTGCTATAGATTGAATTGAAGGAACAAAGATATTTTCAACTCCTTTTTCAATCAAATTAAGAACTTGACCAACAAAGATTTTCACCGGTAAGCATGTTTCAGTAACAACCAAAGATGAACCTTTTGAAAGAGTTTTCTTTGTAGTTTTATCTGACAAAACTACTTCAATGCCAATAGCATCAAAGAATCCATACAAAAATGGATACATACTATAAAATGATAATCCTCTAGGAATTCCTAACTTCATAACAACCTTCTATTATCTTACTTGACTATAATTTGATGATACAGCAAACATGAAAAAATTTCCAACATTAGCCAAAAAGTTATTTTCAAATTACCCACCTATATAACCAATTTCGACAATGTTATAAAACGATTTAAAATACATAATCATAAAAAAGAAAAGCAAATAGCTATTAGGGAAACAAATAAAAACAAACCAGATAAGGAGGTTTAAAGAATGAAATTAAAAAAACTTACTGTAGCAGCCGTATTAGCTGTGGGTATAAGCACAATGTCTTTTGCAAGTGCAATGGCAGCTTGTCCTTGTAACAAAGTAAAAGAAAAAGCACCTTGTGAAAAAGTTACACAAAAATGTGATAAATGTCACAAGGCAAAAACAAAATGTAAATGTCAAAACTTGGCAGAAGAAAAATGTGCTAAAAAAGCACAACCAACTTGTGCATCTTGCGCAAGTGCTCAAACCGTAAATTCAGAAGATATGAAACAAATTTACGGCTATCCTAACGCAATTTATGGTACAAACAATTACATAGGAAAAAGTTCAAGTTCTGTTAGCTCATCACAAACTGAACTAAACCCAAATATTGCAGGTGCAACAATTACATCAGATGGTTCAATGACTGGTGCTGCAAGTCAATTACCATATTTAAACAACAATATTGACACTATTAATGGTATTCCGGTTGATAACAATGAAATGAACCTTGACGGAGCAGGTTGCCCAATTGATATTCATACAGAAAATTCAATTGATGCATTAAAACGTACATACGAACCTTTTGATTTAAAATCTAACTTAAAAGGTATGACGGGAGCAGCTGCTAATTTACAAAACTATTTCCCTGATGTTCCGGACAACTATTGGGCATCTTGTGATATAGACAAACTAGCTATGAATGACGTTGTAGTCGGCTATCCTGACAATTTGTTTAAACCAAACAGAAATGTATCACGTGCAGAATTTGCAACGATGTTAGTTAAAGGTTTCAACATGGATACTTGCGGCTTAGAACCAAAATGTATCTTCTCTGATGTACCTGCAAGTAATTGGGCTAACCCATTAATTGCAAAGGCAGTTGATGAAAAATTAATGAAAGGTTATCCTAACGGCAGATTTATGCCTAATAACAATGTAACAAGAGCAGAAGCCTTAACTGCAATGGCA
The DNA here is from genome assembly GCA_900550295.1 of uncultured bacterium. Classification (GTDB taxonomy): domain Bacteria; phylum Cyanobacteriota; class Vampirovibrionia; order Gastranaerophilales; family Gastranaerophilaceae; genus UBA6984. Next base: position 6,948 of record URRM01000066.1, on the reverse strand, counting down.
AAAGGTCTAAACAATTGTAATATTGATGAATGCAAAGCTAAAGAAATCTTATCTAAATATAAAGATGGCTCACGCTTACCAAGTTGGTCACAAATTCCAATTGCAACAGCATTAGAAAATGGTGCCTTGGCAGATATGTCAAATTCAGATATGATTATGCCTAACAAAACAGCAACTCGTGCAGACATTGCATCAATGCTTCAAAATGTACGTGTAGCAGGTGGTTATGACAATAACCCTAAAACTGCAAACAGTGCTTGTCCACTTGATAATTCAAAACAAGCATACTTAGAACATGAAAATGTTGTTAAAATTCCAACATTAAAACTTGAATTCTTAGACCAAGTTAACGCTAAAAGTGCATACGTAGGTCAACAATTTGCAGCAACTACATTGGAAGAAGTAACAATCAACGGTCAAGTTTACCCTTGCGGTTCACGTGTAAATGGTAAAGTTATTGAAGTTGTTCGTCCAAACGGCAAAGCAAAAGGTGCATTAAAATTAGCGTTTACTGAAATTCAAAATGGTGATTGTACAGCAGAATTGCCAAAACAAATTTTAACAGCGCAAATTAATAAGCAACATTCTCCAAACCCTATTGCTAGAACATTAACACTTCCATTCACATGGGCAGGTTCACTTGTTGGTACAGCAGCAAGAACTGCAGGTGGTTTAGTTACAAACTTAGGTAACGCAGTAGAAAGCGTATCCGGTGGTGTTGGTACTGCAATCGGTGAAACTGCACAAGGTCAATTTAGGGCAGCAGGTAGAAGTACACAAGATGCTATTAAAGAATCTTTCAAAGCTCCTGTTGATATCACAAGAACTGCAATTTCAGGAACAATGGGCTTATTCCAAACATCAGGCGATGAAATTGCTTATGTCGTAGATCCTAAAGGCTCTAAGATTTCAGCAGTTAACCCTAAAGAACATATTACAATCGCATTCGGTTGTACAAAATAGTAAAGTCTAAACTTTACGCAGGTAAGGTCGAATTTAACAGAAGTTAAATTCGACCTTCTTGTGCTTTTAACATTTTTTTATAGGTTTTAACAATTTCAAATATCAAAATTGAGCCAACTAAACCTGAGGAAATTCCGATACCAATCCAAAATCCTAATAGGTTCAAATGCATTTTGAAAGCTAAAAACGCACCTAAAGAGATACCAATTAAAATATACCCAAAGAAGTTTGCTAAAGATACCATAAAAGTCTTCTTTAAACCTTTTAAAATTCCGCCACAAGAAACTTGCAATCCGTCAAAACATTGAAAACCTGCAACTGCATACATAATTGGTATTACAATAGAGATTAATTCTTGGTCATTTGTAAATATTCTTGCAAAAAACGATGGAAAAGATGCAAACAATATACCACAAAAGGCCATAAAACCGACAGACAAAGCAACACCTGCTATTCCATATCTTTTTATATCTTCCATGTTTCTTGCTCCGTTAGCAAAACCAACTTTAACGGCAATAGCATTAGAAATTGATAGAGGTATTACAAAAGAAGCCGTGCTGATCACATTCAAAACATTTTGAGCAGCTGCATAAACACTATCTACACGTCCCATAAGAATTGCCATAGAGTTGAAAGTTATAAACTCTAAACTTACTGCAACTGAAATTGGTAATCCAACCTTTACCAAAGATGTATAATATTTTTGACTAATTTTTTCAAATTTAAAATGAAAATAATATAAGCAATAAATGAATAAAGAAAGCCCCATAATGGTTCTTATTAAAGTACTTGCAATACCTAACCCCATTGCTCCCATTGAAGGAATTATTCCCCAGCCAAAAGCAAATATCCAGTTAAAAAATAAATTTAAAAATACTCCAATAATAGCTATAAAATTAGGGAAAAATACAATTTCATAAGCTTGCAAAAATTCTTTTAAAGCCGCATGCAAATACCCGCCAAAGGCAGAAAAAGCAAAAATAAATGTGTAAATTTTAATATCCGGCATCAATTTTGGATTAAATCCCATATGTTCCATTAACGGGATTGTAGCGAGGATTAATAACATTGAAAAAAATGCTATTATTTGTGAAAACAATATTGTCGGATAAAAAAACTTTTTAGCAGATTTTTTAGCACCTAATCTGTTTGACAAAACTGGCGAAACACTTATGATTAATCCTATGCCAAACATAAAAATAATGCTTGTAACGGCACCAGAGATACTTACCGCTGACAAAACATCCGTAGAATATTTTCCGGCAACAAACACATCACCGGCTAAAATAAAAGTAAAACCAATTTGGCCCATTATAATAGGCCAAGCTAATTCTATTAACTCGTATACATATTCTTTGTAACTCTTAGCCATAACCCCTACAATTCAAAATTATCTTTACTCATGTAACGGTCATTTCTGAATGCTGCTTGATAAGGTTTTGCATTCCTAATTGCTTCTAACCAATTCATATAGTTACTTTTAAAATCTTCTTGGTTTCTATTTACATACTGCATTGTGATAAATCCGTTGAAAGAAGTCATTGCACGGTAAATGTCACATTGAGCCTTCATTTTTGCATTTGAAACAACGCATCTTGTTGCGATTGCATCATCAACGGTTGCTCTTAAATAAACATATCTTGAATAAGAATTTAAAGTTTCTAACTGACCTGTAACTGTTCTTAAAAGCCCCGCAGCACTATTTTGACGAGGATATCGGTATGAGTGAATAATCAAAGTTTTTGTCCAATGTTCATAGCTTTCTCCTGAGGGAACATATTGAACGATTGTTTCATTACCTACAGTTTGATGATATGCTACATGCCAATTTCCGGCACCGATTGGAAAATCAAAAGCAAGTGTTTGATAAGCAAATACAGCACTTATGGACAATAAAACAACTGCAATTAAGCTATATAGTTTTAAATGGAGAGTTTTCATCAGCTATTACCACCTCAATTTTCTCTTTAATTAAGCCATAAAAAACTTTTTTAATCAATATTTCACTTTCAAAATGTCCAACATCAAACATTACAATTTGCGCATCCACAGCACTATGATATTTTATATCACCAGTAATAAAACAATCACAATTGTTTTCAAGAGCCTCATTATACAAGTCTATACCCGAACCGGCACAGAATGCTATTTTAGAAACGGCTTGTATAGCGTTATTATTAATTAATCGTGCATTTGGTGAAACTTTTTTAATCTTTTGAGCTAATTCTTTTACTAAAATATTTTTTTCTACAATGCGTAAAAATTCACCTTCTGGAGAGCCGTGAAAACCTAATGCTTCAATAAAAGTATCTGTTGTACCTCCCAAAGCTTTGTCCATATTTGTATGGGCACAATAAATATCAATTCCTCTAAACGCCAACGGAACACTAAACATTGGATGATGAGAAATTATAATATCACAATTTTTATTCAATGCTTGTTTAAAGACTTTTTCATCTACAGTTAAAGCTACCATTGCTCGTTTTACGTCAGTTTGAGAAGTTTCGACAACCCAACCTGAACAATCCCACTTTTCTTGTAATTCAAGTGGTGCAAAGTTTTCAACTATTTTTACTAAATCATACTTGTTCATTTTTAATAATGCCTTCAATTTCTTCAACCGCTCTTTCAACGTCGTCATTTATTACATTATAATGAAAGGCTTTAGCATTTTTCATTTCTGATTTTACAGTATGTAACCTTTTTTGAATAGCATCTTCTGTTTCAGTACCTCTACCTCTTAAACGGCGTTCAAGTTCTTCCATAGACGGAGGCAGAATAAAGATTAAAACTGCATTCTTCATTTTTTCTTTAACTTGCAACGCACCTTGGGTATCAATTTCAAGAAGTAAGTTTTCATTATTATCTAAACATTCTTGTACGAATTTTTTGTTAGTTCCGTACAAATTACCTGAAAACTCTGCCCATTCTAAAAAATCACCGTTATCAATTGCTTTTTTAAATTCATCACGAGATAAGAAATAATAGTTTCTGCCGTGTTCTTCCCCTTCTCGTTTTCCACGAGTTGTACATGATACAGATAATTTAAAATCTTTATTTCGTTCTAAAAACTTTTTAATCACAGTACCCTTACCCACACCGGATGAGCCTGATATTACAAAAAGTTTTTTCATTTATTACCTCTTTTTATTGTTTAACAGTTTCTTTTTCTTCAGTTGTTTCAACTGTTTGAGCTTGAAGTTTTTTGTTGTGAGCAGAACTGTAAGCCATAATTACAATACACATCATAATGCCAACGATTGCTGATGAAATCCAGAAGATTACAGCACCCAACCAACCATTATTAAAGTGTTTTTGGAATGTATCAATCATAAACCCAGTACCTGATGCTGAAAGAACTGCACCTACATAACCGAACATGCCGGCAAAACCTAAAGCTGCAGATGCAACTTCTTTTGATGTAGCTTCAAGTGCACAAACACCACCTAGCAATAATTGAGGACCTGCAGTAAAAGCACCAATTAAAGCTGCCAATACATAATCTAAAGCATCAATTGTGTTGATATGGAATAAGAATAAACAAACTCCCAACCCAATAAAGAATGCTATATTGATCGGAATTCTGCTACCTGATTTAGAACGGTCAGAGAACCAACCTGCAGCAATCGCACCAATTGAACCAACTACAGCCAAAGAACTTAATTTTGCTGTTGCAATTGCAAGATTGTCACCTTTATATTCCATTAAGTATTTTACAAACCAGTCTTCTGTTCCGAAACGAATTACATAAACAAATGCGTATGCAATTGACAATAACCAAAGGATTTTGTTGCAAACAATATATTTTCTAAACATCTCAAAGTAAGACATTTTAGCTTTTTTAGATTCTTCCTCTTTTTGAATTGGTTCATTTTTGTAAACATCAACATCTGGAAGTCCCAATGATTGAGGTCTATCTCTTAATGACCAATATAAGAATAAAGCTGTTATAGTAACCAACACAGCTTCAATACCGAAAGCAGTTTTCCAACCGAAATGACCAATTAAAATACCGGAAATCATAACAGTTGTAAATACACCTAACTGGTGAGAAGTTGACCATATAGACCATTTTGTAGCACGTTCAGACTTTGAAAGCCAATAAGAAAGCGCTTTTGCGATTGGAGGAAAAATCATAGATTGGAACCAACCATTTGCGCCCCAAAAGAATGTTAACACCCACAAAAGGATTGTTGCAGAAGGTAATCCAAAGAATGAAACATGTCCCGGAGTAATAAACACAGCACTATATGCAAAACATAAGTTTGCAATAGCTGAAATAATCATTGCTGTAGGCAAAAATGTTCTTACATTGCTTCTATCTGCAATAATACCGTTTATAAACTTACCAATACCATAAGTCATGTATAAAGAAGAACCTAAAATACCCAATTGAGTATTTGTATAGCCTAAATCTTGTCCGATAAATGGTAATGCTACAGCAATATTTTTACGGCAAAAATGGGCTACAATATATGCCAAATAACAAGAAAGGAATATTCTAATACTCCAATGCTTATACATTTTGTCAACTGTTGCCTTATCCTGAATTTCAGGTTTAATTGGTGGTTCTTTAAAAAATCTTGCTAAGATATTTGTCATTTCTATTTTCCTGCCTTAATAATTTGTACATTTCTATTTTCAGAGATTTCTTTACGTGCTGCTTTTATAGCTTCACGTTTGCATTCATCTAAACTTTGACCGTTGCAAAGTCTGTCAACAAAGCCACAATTAAGTTTTACAGCTTTATTCAATGCGCCAACTTCGTCTAAGATATCTTTTATATCTTCGAAATCATAGTGGAAAGATTGTTTTGATTGATATACCAACATGTCACCATGTTGAGATTCAATAGGTTTTCCTCCAAGTTCAAAATATAGCTTGAATACAGACTTTAAATCTTGTAATTCAGATTGCATAACTGAAACACTTTGTTGTATTCTCAAAAATCTTTCGAATAAATATTCGATATTTTCTAATTGTTTATTTTCCCAATCATACTTTTGCAAGTATAATTTTTTCAATTTTGGATAAGCAAGAGCCAAACTCATAGCATCTGCCATTGCTCTATGGTGATTAACTAATTCTACTTTAAACTTTTTAGTTAAAGCATCTAATCCATGAGATTCCATTTCAGGATAAACTTCTTTAAACATATATTGAGTATCAATACGTTCATTTTCCAATTTTTTGCCGGTAGTTCTAAGACTTGCTTCATTCAAATAAGAATAATCAAAGATACAGTTATGAGCTACGATTGGGTAATCACCAATAAATTCCAAAATTTTTGGCATAATTTCCGCTTCTGTCGGAGCATCTTGTACCATTTCTTGGGTAATTCCGTGAATTGCAATTGAAGATTTCCTGATATGTTGTTGAGGATTGATTAATGTTTGAAATTCATCTTTAACCTTGCCGTTTTCAAGTCTTACACCAGCAAACTCAACCATTTTTTCTTTTGTATAGTCTAAACCTGTTGTTTCTGTATCTAAAACTATCTCAATTACTTTTTTTCTTGCCATTTATATTCCTAAATTTTAAATATTTTTCTTACCTATATACAAAGATAATAGCACAAAAAAAAATTATATGCTAAAATAATAGAAAAATTAGTATTATTGATTAGGAGATAAGTCATGTCAAACGCTATTGAAGTAAACAAATCAAATTTCGAACAAGAAGTTTTAAAAGCGTCAACACCTGTATTAGTTGATTTCTGGGCAACTTGGTGTGGACCTTGCAGAAAATTAGGACCTGTTTTAGATGAAATTGCAGGTGAATATAGTGAAAAAGTTAAAGTTGTAAAAGTTAACACTGACGATAATGCAGAAGTTGCAAAACAGTATCAAATCAGTGGTTTACCAAGTATTTTAGTTTTCAAAGATGGCGAAGCCGTTGAAAGAATGGTAGGTTTAATGCCAAAATCAACAATCATTGGTAATATCGAAAAACATTTATAATTAGCAAAAAAATAAAAACGGGCGG
>URRM01000065.1 GCA_900550295.1 uncultured bacterium | reverse complement strand
TACGCTTGCGCCTTACATCTATTCTATTCAAGAACTATTTTACTAATTCTTTGAATTTTTTACCAGCTGAAAAAGCTGGAACTGTTTTAGCAGCGATTTTGATTTCTTTACCAGTTTGAGGGTTTCTACCCATTCTAGCTGCACGTTTGCGTGGTTCGAAAGTACCGAAACCAACTAAAGTAACTCTTTTACCTTTAGCAACTGTTTTTTCAACTGTTTCTAATGTTGCAGAAATAACGTCTGCTGCTGCTTTTTGTGAAACTTTTGCTTTTTTAGCAACTTCTTTTACTAATTCTTCTTTGTTCATTTTGAACCCCTTTCCTATGCTGTAAACATTTTTTGCACAACTAAGAAACAGTAGCTCCTACTACATTAACTCCTAGGAAAACTGTCCTTGCTCCCAATTAGTTATGCTTTACTTATAGACTAATTATACACTAACATTCAATTTAGACAAGCATTTCAGCAAAATCTTAACATTTTTTTAATATGCAATCTGGCGCCACAACTTAATCATGGGCGGATAGGTTTGTGCCCCAACGTTTTCGACTACTGGTAGTAGCTTTGGTTAATTCTGGCAAATCTTATATTTTTGTAAAAATATTGTAATATTTGATATGCATTATAACCTTGTTTTGCTAGATTATTTGCTCCATGTTGTGACATGCCTACCCCATGCCCGTTTTTTTTGATGTTGTCATCGTAAGACGGAACAGAACGAATATATGGCAAATCTCTTTCCCATACTTTACCCGCTGAAACAGTATGTCCACCTGCAGATGCTGAATAGTATGCAGGTATAATTTTTAAATCATATATCAAAACAATTCCGTAAGAGTCCGCTACAGCCTTGTCTGTTCTGTCAGTTTCTCCGCTTGCGCCAACGTAAGCTTGGTCTTCCGGAGTATCTTTCAAATCATATCCCCATTTAGCTCTTTTACCTAAGTTTGCCAAAGCATAACTTCTTGCAGCTATAGCTTGAGCTTTATGCGCTTCATATTCCCAACTTGACGGCATTTCTGCAGGAACAACCCCTCTTAAGTAAGATTCTATATTTAATTTATTAATTAAAACCAAAGAACCATTCACGTTTTTAACGATAAATATTCCTCGATACCATCTGTTTTTTGCACTTACAAATCCATCCCCGTTAGGTCTTATTGCTATTTCGTCAGAATCCAAATTATAATATTTTCCGGCAATTTTTATTGTTATTTTTGTACCGTAAGCCTTAAATTCATAATTACGCATCGGATCTAGCGTATAAACTTTATGGTTAGTTCTTGAATTAATGATATTTGCATAATTAGAGGCACCTAATCTTACGGATTCGACACCCGTAATCAAGCCTATTTTTATGGCATGTGCCGGCTGAATAAAAATAAGCATGACAAATATTGTTATAAATAACCTTAGATTCTTCATGATTTGCAAAACTATCCTTGACAATATTATAAATCAAAGGTTTTAAAAAGTTAAATAAGAAAACGTCGGATTGAAAATTTCAATCCGACGTTTTCTATACAAACTCTATATTATACTTTTTTATTTGGATCATCGTATTGTTTTACGCCTAATTTATCAGAAATCCAACTGCCTAATTTTCTGGCATATTTTGGAGCATAAATTGTTGCTACAGAATAACCGATACCTGTAATTACAGCAGGTAATTGTCCCATACCCTTTGTATTTTTAGAAAAATCACCAACTGATTTAGCTACACTATTTAATGATTTTGTATTTTTTACGAAATCAGGAACTGTATGCAACATTGCGTGTTTTGCTGCGAATTTTGCACTCCAACCTAATGTTTCTTCAATTGCTTTTCTTACAGGAGAAGAACAAGTTAAAACTTGAACACCTGATTTTACAATGCCGATTTCATCACTCATTTTTGCAACTTTGATAAATTTATCAGCAGAATTTGCAATATCATTTGTTGCAACAGCATTTGAATAAGTATCTAATGCACCTCTTGCAGCTTCACCCCAAGAATTATCAATTTTTGCTAATTTTTCAGTAACTTTTACAACGTTGCCAACTACGCCAACCATTGCAAATTTATCACCTTTTGAAGCTTTCTTTAGGTTTCTTACTAATGATATTGATTCTGAAATATAATTTGATGACATTGTAATTTATTTTCCTTAACCGAAGTAATATTCAGTCTTTCCGTCTGCTGTTTTGTGTATTTCAGGTTGTTGTTGAGATTGAGGTAAACCTAATTTATCAGCTACCCAACTACCAGCTTTTCTGAATGCATTTGAACCAACCATTGAACCTACGGTGAATAACACACCATAAACTACTGCTGGAACAACATTCAATCCGCTTTTACCTTTACAGAATTTTTGCATTCCGTCGTTTAACGTTTTAATACCTTTGATATTTGCGATATCTTTTGCATATTTAATCATTGAACCTTCAACGATAAACATACCCATAATATCTGCGGCTTCTTCCAAGAATGCTCTTGCCGGAGTATCTGATTTACATACTCTAATCATTGCACAAGCTGCAGATATTGGATCTGTATTTCTTGAAAGTTTAACACCTTTTCTAACAATATTACCGACTTTTGATCCTTCTGTTGCTTTATTGAATGTATCTACGATACCTTGGCACAACTTAGCCGGAGCTTCACCACCTTGTCCAGATGCAAGTTTTGTAATAACTTTTGAAGCGTGACCAACTACAGAAGCATGCCGTAAAATATTACCGCCCTTTGCGGCCTTTGTATTTTCATATAATGAAATTAATGAAGCTACGTAATTTGACATTTCCTACACTATTATACTAACTTATGTACCTACACTTATATAAAATCCCCAAAAGCATGAAAAATGCTAAATTTGAGCATGTTTGTAACGTTTTCTTAACAATGAATTTTAGAGGTAAACGCTATGATTTAATAATATCATAAGATTGAACAAATTTTACAATAGTCGCAGTTACACTTATTATCTTGTAACATTTTTTGCTTGTAATTTGTAGTCAAACCCAATTGTTTCAATGTTTTTAACAATTTTTCCTGATACATTGCTTTTAGTTCATCAGCGAATTGGATTTTATATTCTGAATTATTTTTTAAATCTAAGTAAACAAACGATAAAGAGTCGTAATTTTTTATTTTTTTATCTGCGCATAACAAATAAATCATTGTTTGATAATCAAATTCAGGATTTTTAGGAATTTCACCCGTTTTATAATCCAAAATATAATAATTGTTTTCGTCTTTTACCAATGCATCTAAACGCCCACCAATCCAGTATTCAGTAATTTTCATATTCAATTGATATTCGCTTTTTAAAAACTCATACTTAAAATATTCAGTCGATTTTAAGTAATTCCAAATTTTTCGTTCTGTTTCGTTCAAAGCATTTTCTAACTTTGAAACATCAAAACCTTTTATGTAATAACTTGCAATTGCGTGGATTTTCTTACCTTTTTCAAAGAAATATTTATTTTGAGGTAACGAAATTTTATCCACATACATAAATTTATATTTTTGAGGACATTCTTCGAATATTTTAAGCATTGCAGGAGAAATTATCATAGTTTTCCTCCTTTCAACAATTCATTAAAAATTATGCTTGGTGCTTGTTTTACCACTTTTCCAAAACTTTTCGATTCTTTTGAAACTGTGAAGGTTAAACGTTTTTTAGCCCTAGTTATTGCAACGTATAAAAGTCGCAAATTTTCTGCAATTTGAACTTTTTTTAAATCAAACTCTGATTTTTTCTTGTAATTTGGATTAAATTCTCTAACTTGTTCCATAAAATCCGTATTTTTCTTTAACTCCATTTGAGCAAAATCAAGAGGTAAAGACTTTTCTGTAAATTCAGGTAAAAATACATAATCAAATTCATCACCCTTAGATTTATGGTAAGTCATTATTTGAATTTTACCTTCTAAAAATTCTTTACTTGCTTCATCTTCTTCCGAAAAGAACTTAAAACCGCTCAAATTTGGTCGTTTTGCTAAAGTTGACAATTTATCTAAAACTATTTCAAAATTTCTATTTGAAGTTGCAAGTCTTTTTATTAATGTAGAAATCAAATATACATTAGATTTTTCAATCTCGCTTGTAAAATAATGCAATCCGATTTTTATAGCCAACTCTTCAATCGGTAACAATGCAAAGTTTAACCAATAAATAGCGTCCCAATAAAAACGAGCCAAATCAAGATTCATCTCATCTACATTTGCTAAAATAAACGGAGATTCATAAGCTCTAATTTCGGCATTCAATCGTGTTTTGTAGAACCCTGTATCTGCAAGAGTTTCATACGAGGTTGCGACAACCTCATTTTCAAATGGATTTAAAATCATATTCAGCACTGCAAAAATGACTCTATAAACCACTTTTTGTTCCAAAGATTCTGAACGGGAAATACTCTTAAACCCTGCATCATTAATAAATGATAGCCAAGAACTTACCTGATAATTACTTCTTAAAAGTATTCCAATTGTTGCTTTTGGATTACTTGATAGAATTTCTTTAATTTGCTTTAAAATATATTTTTTTTCGGCAAAAGAATTCTCCATTATAATTGCTCTTACTGCGTTTTCAGATACAGGATTTCGTCCTTCTACCGGATTCATAAATATTTTATAAAACGAATTTTGATGATTATCACTATTTTCAGCCCATTCTACAAGTCTGTTTGCAAGTCGCCAAACATCTTGGCAACAACGTTGAGAACAGTTCATTTCAACGCTTTGGCTTGTTTTTATAAATTTTCTAAAACCATCTACATCCGCATTTGAAAAAGTTGTCGTAATTGCTTGATTTATATCACCACAGCGAATTAAATTTTTGTGTTTAGCACTTAACAATGTAATTAATCTTTGTTGAATTGCTGATGAATCTTGAGCTTCATCCTCTATTATAAATTGGCAAAGTTCTTGATAATATTCTAAAATATCTTTATTTTCTTCCAACAATCTAACTGATGATAAAAGCATATCATCATAATCAATAAGACTGTTCTCTTTTAAGGCTTGAGAATACAAATTATAAAATTCGATAAACTTTTTGACTTTTGCATCACTAACAGATTTCGGCAAAACTCCGCCACCAAGTTTCATGATAGAAATTGCTCTATCAAACTCTTCAACCTCATTTTTCTTCAATTTTAAATGATTTGCAACTCTCTGAATAATGGTTGCACGTTGTGAATCATCACAAATTTCAAAATCAGACACCAGTCCCAAGCGTTCAAAGTTAGAATTATCTTTTAAAATTCTTAGAGCTAAACCGTGAATTGTACTTATATTAGGTAACTTCGAACTTTCTTGATTTACGTTTTTAATACGTTCTCTAAAATTACGTGCAGCTGATTCCATATAAGTCAAAACGAATATATTTTCCGGATTTATACCGTTTTCCAGCAATTTAATTATCAATGCCAACAAAATTGTTGTTTTTCCTGCCCCCGGAACAGCTGAAATGGCCATTTGTCCTTGTTTATAATCTAAAACGGGCTTTTGATCTTCTCTTGGTATAATTTTAAACGCTGAATTTGAGCTTTTAAGTTCTTCATTTTTAAAATATTGTTCAATTCCGCCAAAATTTTCTGCTCCGGTTCCGTCAAAAAGACTTGAAAATGTATAGATAAATTGATTTGCACAAAGAGTCAATTTTCGCAATATTCTTGCTGTTTTTTGCCTTGAAAGTTCAACATCATCGTCTACCGTATAATTTTCTTTTGACCAATCAGCCTGAAACACCCAAGAATTATATAATGGACCAATATCGTTTTTAATCCATTCACTTGACGAAATATCCAACCATAATTGAAATTTTGTTTGAATTTGATTGTCAATAATTTTTTGTGGAGTCGCAATCACCAAATCATTTTCAGCAATTTCAAAGGTACTGTAAGGATTTTCCGCAATAATTGAAGTTTCTATTTGAGTAATAATATCTTCAAGCTTATTTTCCATAAAATCAGCAGAAAATACTGTTTCAAAATCTTGCAACTCTTTTACGAAGAACGTAAATTTATTAATAACATTTTTATTTACTGTGTAAAACTTGAATAAATTATCAAAAATATACAAAACTTGTTCAGAAATTGCTTTTTTAGAATTTTTTAAGTCCTCTACAAGATTTCTAAATTTTGTATATTTTTCATTATATTCTTCAATCTTAAACTCATAATCTATAAGTTTTTTAGTCTTTTCAAACTGTTCTAAAATGACTTGGCAGTGTCTTACCGGAATATCCAAAATATTTGATAAAATTACTCTCAAATCAAATTCACTAAGAGTTTCTTTTAAACTTGTATTGAGTTTTAAAATTGTCAAAGATGCTAAAACATATGGATTTTGAATTAATTTTTCACTTCCTGAAAGAAAAAGTAAATTCGCATTTTTAACCTTCTCTTTCAAACAAAATCTAAGCATATCGTCAATAATCGGAGAAATTATAACGATATCGGAAGGTTTATAACCTTGCCTCAAAATATCTTCTATTTTGAGAATTGCTAAATCAATCATTGAAGCACGTTTTGAAGGTGAAAGAAAAGAAAAATGCTCCAATCTGCTGACATTATTTTGAATTACATTTCTGTAAAGTTCGTCAGCATCCTCTGCTAATGGTGAATTTGCACTTATTTTTTCAAACTCATCGCCAAAAAGTTCAGTTAATTTTGAATAAATATTTTTATCCGCACTCAAATAACCTGAACGACTTGAACCATACTTGTCACAAGTAATCCGGCTATTTTTAATTTGAGGTTTTAAATACTCTATAAAATCAAAACAAATAGGAGTAAGTTCATCCGCATCATCCACTAACAAATATTTTATATCTTTAAAGACATTTGTATTTTTGTACAAATAATTAAACAATAAACTTTGTCTTAAATAATCAAAACTTCTGTAGTTAAGAGTTTTTGCCATTAAAGTTTTTAGTGCGCTTTTGGCATCACTAGCAAATCCCTCTTTTAAAACATCCTTTGAACGCCAATCAACATCTTTGTCGGTTAAATTATTTTGAACAATTAAAGAATAACGTCTAAAAAGCTGTTGTAACAACGATTTTTTAGAGTTATAACCTTCAAACTTTATATCCTTTATAATTCCTTTTAACATAAATTGAGAAATTTCTAATCCAATCATATTCGGGATTACAACAGGATTACCATTTGACAATTTATTTTCTAAAAAAGCCCAATTATCCATTACTGTGTTATAAACAAGCCCAAAAAATGAATAAACTTGCATTTTTTCAACACAATCAATGTCTAAAAGTTCAAATGTTTTATTTACAAAATTTTCTTTTGCGGTTGAATTATTCACCAATACCAAAATGTCGGTTGAAGGAACGCCCGAATTTAATAATCGAGCATATTCTTCAACCAACATTTGAGTTTTTTTTGATGAAATTGAACCTTCAATTAGCATTTTCTAGTCTTAATTTCGTCCAAAATCATATCTACAAATTCATCAACAGTTTTTGTACCGATTTGACCAACACCTCTTTGACGTACTGCAACTGAATTTGCTTCAATTTCCTTATCACCGACTACAGCAACATAAGGAACTTTCTTATCTTGTAAGTTTTCTCTAATTCTGTAGTTCATACTTTCTGAACGGTCATCTAAGTATGCTCTAATACCTAAATCTCTAAGTTTTTTATAAACTTTTTCAGCAAAGTCTGCGTGTTTTTCGTTTGAAATTGGAACAACAGCAACTTGAGTTGGAGCCAACCAAGTTGGGAATGCACCTGCAAAGTGTTCTATTAAGATACCGTGGAAACGTTCCATAGAACCAAAGATTACACGGTGTAACATTACAGGAGTCTTCAATTGACCGTCTTTATCTTGATATTTGATATCAAATCTTTCAGGTAAGTTGAAATCTAATTGAATTGTTGCACATTGCCAAGTTCTGCCGATTGCATCCTTAACTTTGAAGTCGATTTTTGGACCGTAAAATGCGCCGTCACCTTCATTGATGTCGTAATTCATACCACGTTTATCCATTGCTTCTTTCAAACCTGCTTCTGCCAAGTTCCAGTTTTCAATGTTACCTACATAACTTTCAGGTCTTGTTGATAATTCAACTTCAAAACTCATTTTAAAAATAGCCATTGTATCAGCTACAAAATCAATAATATTATTGATTTCATCAACTAATTGTTCAGGAGTACAGAAAATGTGAGCATCATCTTGAGTGAAACCTTGTACACGAGTTAAACCTGACAAAGCACCTGATTTTTCACGTCTGTAAACAGTTCCTAATTCAGCCATTCTCAATGGTAATGAACGGTAAGAGTGTCTTTGTGATTGGTAAATTAAAATGTGGAACGGACAATTCATTGGTTTTACAATGTATTGATCATCATCTTCATTTTCTTTTTGAATAAAGAACATGTTTTCTTTGTAGTGATCAATGTGTCCTGAAAGTTCCCACAATTTAGATTTTGCAAGTTGTGGAGTTTGAACGATTACATAACCACGTTTCCTGTGTTCAGTTCTCCAGTAATTTTCAATTTCTTCTCTTACTGTATATAAATTTGGATGCCATAAAACTAAACCTGCACCGATTTCTTCTCTTACTGAGAATAAATCTAATTTTGCACCTAATTTTCTATGGTCACGTTTTTCAGCTTCTTCAAGCATGTGCAAGTAATCTGCCAAATCTTCTTTTGTCCAGAATGCTGTAGCATAAATACGTTGCAACATTTTATTCTTTTCATTACCTCTCCAGTAAGCTCCTGCAACTTTCAAAAGTTTGATTGCATTACCTTTGATATAACTTGTATTTGGAACGTGAGGACCGGCACATAGGTCATTAAACAACACGTTGCCATCTTTATCTTTTGTTAAATATAATGTTGGGTGATCATTTCTATGTTCTTCCAACAATTCAGCTTTATAAATTTCACCTTGAGCTTTGAATTCTGCAATTTTTGCATCAACATCTTCTACATCATATTTTTCGAATGTAAGATTTTGTTTCAAAATTTCTTTCATTTTATCTTCAATTTTCGTCAAATCTTCTTCCGTAAAAGTATGTTCATCTAAGTCAAAATCATAATAAAAGCCTGTATCTGTAGCAGGACCGATTGCTAATTTAGCATGTGGAAATAAAGATTGAACGGCTTGAGCCATGATGTGAGAAGCCGAGTGTCTTAAGACATGCAAAGTTTCATTGTTCTTTTCCATGAAAAATTCCTTTCGATATTCTATATATATAATATATATCACTTAAAAGGTTTAATTACAAATAT
>URRM01000064.1 GCA_900550295.1 uncultured bacterium | reverse complement strand
AAACTCAAAACGCCCTTAAAAGTATTCTCACAGAGAGAAATTAGAATTGCAAACCTGCTTCTCTTGCAGCATCTGCTAATGCTTCTACTCTACCGTGGTATAAGAAACCGCCTCTGTCAAATACAACACATTCAACACCTGCTTTTAAAGCTTTCTTAGCAACAGCTTCACCAACTACTTTTGCAGCTTCGATATTGCCACCGTGTTTTAATTGTGCTTTTAAGTCTTTGTCTAATGAAGAAGCTGAACATACTGTTACATGTTTTTCATCATCAATAACTTGAGCATAAATGTGTTTTGTACTTCTATAAACAGCTAATCTTGGAAATTCTGTTGTACCTTCCAATTTAACTCTTAGCGATTTGTGTCTTTTTTGTACTTTTGGTTTTCTAATTTCTTGTTTAATCATTTTTCTTTCTCCTTTGCCCAAACCTTCTTGACTGTTCAAGGGTTTATGTGGGCTACTGTGTTACTACTGTGTTAAAATATTAACTTTCATACCGCACTTAACGCGGTATCTTTATTAATGCAATATCAGCTTTTTTGCATTTTTGCTCCTGCGGTACTCGAACTTTTGTCCTGCGTTCCTACGTCGCTGATATTATGTTCCACAACTGCTACACTACTTCATCAGCTCCGTGTGCGTTGCTTTACATTACTTACGCATTATTTCTTACCAGCTTTACCAGCTTTACGTCTGATGTATTCGCCTTCGTATTTAACACCTTTTCCTTTGTAAACTTCAGGTGGACGTTTGCTTCTGATTAATGCAGCGATATCGCCTACTATTTGTTTGTTTGAACCTTTTACTGAAACTTTTGTGTTAGCTTCTACAGAAATTGTTATTCCTGCAGGTGGTTCAATTACTACTGGGTGTGAGTAACCTAATGCCATGTTAAGTTTTGTACCTTCCATGTTAGCACGGTAACCAACACCTACGATTTCTAATTTCTTTTCAAAACCGTCTTTTACACCTTTAACTGCATTTGCAACTAATGTTCTCATTAAGCCGTGTAATGCATTTGTTTTTCTTTCGTCGTTGTTTGGTGTTAAAACAACGTGATTATCTTCAACTTTTACGCTGATTTCCGGACGTACTTCAACTACTTCAGTTCCCAAAGGTCCTTTTACAGTAACTGTATGTCCTTCTACCTTAACTTCTACACCTTGTGGAAGTTCAATAGGTAATTTACCGATTCTTGACATTTTTATTTTCTCCTTTTGGTATAAGTAATATCATTCGGGCTTTTCTACCAATTACACCCTTTTGTGACTTTGCTTTGACTTACGTCATCAGCTAGTTCACATTTTTGCTCCTGTGGTACTCGGACTTTCGTCCTGTGTTCCTACGTCGCTGGCTTCACACCGGCTAACGCACTCTTGCTCGCTCGCCTTTAACGGGTTTACACCATCCTCCGCCGACTCATCGTCGCCGTGCGGGAGGTTACGCCCTCAGCTCGCTCACGCTACCATACATAGCATAAAATTTCGCCGCCGATGTTTTCTTTACGAGCTTTTCTGTCTGACATTAAGCCTTTGTTTGTAGAGATAACTGCAACGCCCATACCACCTAAAACTTTTGGTAAGTTTTTAGATTTGCTGTATGTTTTTAAACCTGGAGTTGAAACTCTTTGTAAATTTGTGATTACAGGTTTGTGTTTTTCGTCATATTTTAATGTGATAACGATTTTGCCAAATTTGCCTGAATTGTCTACTGTGTAATCAGTGATATAACCTTCTGATTTTAACAATTTAGCTAATTCAACTTTCAATTTTGAAGTTGGAACTTCAACTGTTTCGTGTGAAACCATGTTAGCATTTCTAATGCGTGTTAGCATATCTGCTATTGGATCTGTGTTCATTCTTTTATCCTTTTCTATTGTTGCGGACTTGCCAAACTCTACCCGTCTGGTAGTTTCCTTCTACTCGTCTCTTGCCGAACTAATTGTTGCTCATTTTAAAGCGTCTTTCGGTAGTTAGACATTTTTGTACCTCAATAATAATCTAAACATTCTAGGTTTTCAAGTATTATTTTTAAATATTTTATCAAATATTAAAAAGACGTAACATGCTCGTTACGCCTTTTTCTTAAAGAATCAAAATTTAATTACCAACTAGCTTTTGTAACACCTGGTAGTAAACCTTGGTGTGCCATTTTTCTCAAGCAGATTCTGCAAAGACCGAAATCTCTGTGGTATCCGTGAGGACGTCCGCAAATACTGCATCTGTTATGTAATCTAACTGATGGGTATTTTCCCTTAGCAGCTAGGGCTTCTCTTTTTGCTTCTTTGTTAATCATCGCTTTTTTAGCCACGATATTCTCCTTTTTATTGTATTGTTTTTATATATCCTATTTTAAGCCTTTGAATGGCATTCCTAACAATTTTAGCAATTCTCTTGCTTCTTCGTCAGTTTTTGCAGTTGTAATTACTGATACGTTCATACCCTTTACTAAATCTACTTCTTCAAATGAGATTTCAGGGAATAAAGTTTGTTCTTTCAAACCTAATGTGTAATTTCCACGGCCATCAAATGATTTTGCACTAATACCACGGAAGTCACGAATTCTTGGTAATACAACACAAATTAATTTTTGTAAGAAGTCATACATTCTTTCGCCACGTAATGTAACCATTGCACCTACAGGCATACCTTCTCTTAATTTGTAAGAAGCAATTGATTTCTTAGCCTTTGTGATTACTGCTTTTTGACCGGCAATCTTTGTCAATTGACCTTGAATTACATCACCGATTTTTGTATTGTGTGAAGCTTCACCAACACCCATATTTAATACGATTTTGTGTAATCTTGGAATTGTTAAATCGTTCTTGTAACCGAACTTTTCAACCATTGCCTTTTTTACATCTTCTTCATACTTTGCTCTTAAGCTTTTTGTTTTTGTCATTTTTCTAGTCCTCTAATTTAAGATGATTTCGTGCCAAGAACTATCTTGCACTATACATCTAGTTGTTCTCCACATTTTTTGCAAACACGAACTTTTTTTCCATCTACTGTTGCGTGTTTAACTTTTGTAGCTTTTTCGCAACTTGGGCACACAATCATTACATTAGAATTGTCTAATGGAGCTTCAATTTTTACCAAACCACCTTGGATGTTAGCCATTGGGTTAGCTTTTTGTGCCTTAGTTACTAAGTTTGCACCTTCAACCAAAACTTTTGATTCTGTTGGAAGTGTCTTTTTAACGTTTCCGATTTTACCTTTGTCTTTACCAGCAATAACCATAACTCTGTCGCCAGTTTTTACTTGTAAAGCGCTTTTTTTATTATTTGCCATTTTTAATTTTCTCCTTTAGCACTTGCTTATACTTTTACTCTACTACAAACATAATTTGTTGTAAAATACTAAATTACTTCCGGTGCTAAAGAAACAATTTTCATGAAGTTTTTGTCTCTTAATTCTCTTGCAACAGGTCCGAATACACGAGTTCCTCTTGGGTTACCATCTTTGTTAATGATAACTGCTGCATTTTCGTCAAATCTGATTACTGAACCATCTTGACGTTTGATGTCTGCTTTTGTTCTTACAACAACTGCACGTACAACTTCTGATTTTTTTACTGTCATGTTTGGAGTTGCATCTTTTACGGTTGCAATAATTACATCGCCTACACCTGCAAATTTCTTATTAGAGCTACCCATTACACGGATTGTTAATAATTCTTTTGCACCTGTGTTATCTGCTACTACTAATCTTGATTCTTGTTGTATCATCTTTTTTCACCTTTTTATCTTTAGTCGGGTGTCCGAACTATTTTCTCTTTTCTACAATGTTCAAAACGCTCCAGCGTTTGCCGCCTGAAATTGGTTTTGATTCTACGATTCTAATTACATCGCCTTCTTCACATTGATTTTGTTCATCGTGTGCTTTGTAATTTTTTGTTTTTTCCATAATTTTCTTGTATTTTGGATGTGGTTCATAATCAGCGACTTTTACAACAACTGTTTTGTCCATTTTGCTGCTTACTACAACACCTTGTTTTTCTTTTTTAGGCATTATTTTTCCTCTTTTTCTTTTATAACTGTCTTGATTTGTGAAATGTAGTGTTTTGTCTTCGCAATTAAAGCTGTGTTTTCTAATTTGTTAGTTGCTTTTTGAACTCTCAAATCTAACAACTGTTTTTTGAAGTCAACTACTGCATTTTTTAATTCTTCAACTGTTTTTTCACGCATTTCTTGTAATTTCATGTGCTTTTTCCTTTATTATTGAACAGGGTTCTTTTCAATTACTTTTACTTTGATTGGTAATTTTTGTGCAGCTAATTCTAAAGCGTGAACAGCTGTTGCTCTATCAAAGTATTCTAGTTCGAATAGAATTCTGTTTGGTTTTACTACTGCTACCCAATATTCCAAGTTACCTTTACCTGAACCCATACGAGTTTCAGCAGGTTTTGCTGTAATTGGTTTGTCTGGGAAAATTTTGATCCAAACTTTACCACCACGTTTGATTTCACGAGTCATTGCACGACGTGCTGCCTCGATTTGACGGCTTGTAATCCAGCCTGGTTCTAATGCTTTTAATGCGTATGAGCCAAATTCAAAGTTAACACCTCTTGTTTCGTGTCCTTTCATTCTGCCTTTTTGCATTTTGCGGTATTTTGTTTTTTTAGGTTGTAACATTTTATCTTACTCCTGTATTAATTATTCTTATTCTGCAACTTCGGCAGTTCTACGTTTACCACGTCTAGTGCCACCTTTTTCATCTTTTGATGATTTAGCTTTGATGTTTTCATCAGCTTTTTCGCCTGGCATCAAGTTTCCTTTGAATACCCAAACTTTTACGCCGATTTTACCCATCATTGTATCTGCTTCTGCGAAACCGTAATCTACATCAGCTCTTAATGTTTGAAGAGGAATTCTTCCTTCTTTTGCCCATTCTGAACGAGCGATTTCAGCACCGCCTAAACGACCTGATACCATTACTTTGATACCTTGTGCGCCTGAACGCATTGTTCTTTGCATTGCTTGTTTCATTGCTCTTCTGAATGCTACACGTTTTTCAAGTTGTTGTGCAATTGCTTCTGATACTAATTGTGCATCTGCATTAATTCTTGCAACTTCTACTACATTCAAAATTACTTGTCTGTTAATGTATGAAGAAATTTCTTTTTTCAATTCTTCAATACCTTGACCGTTACGTCCAACTACAATACCAGGTTTTGCTGTTACTACTGTAATTGTTGTATTTTGAGCTTTTCTAGCAATTAATATTCTTGATACACCTGCTGTGTATAATTTTTTCTTAACGAATTTTCTGATTTTAGCATCTTCTGCTACAAATTGTCCGTATTCTTTAATTTTAGCGTACCATGAGCTTACCCAAGGTTTAATTACGCCTACTCTAAATCCGGTTGGATGTGTTTTTTGTCCCATATTATCTAATTCCTATTTTACTGTATCGCTAACTTTTAATGTTAAATGTGATGTACGTTTCATTCTTGAGTACATACGACCTTGTGCTCTTGGTCTTGCTCTTTTGTAAGTAACGCTTTCGTCTGCAAAGATTTCTGAAATTTTTAATTGTTCAGGATTTACACCGAATTGTTCTTTAGCATTTGCCACTGCAGCTTTTAAGTTTTTTTCAACAACTCTTGCTGCAAAGTATGGCATAAAACGTAACATGTCTTGTGCGTCAATGACTTTTTTGCCACGTACTTCATTGATTACTCTGCGAAGTTTGCGAGCTGTCATTTTAATATTTGATTGTTTTGCTTTAGCTTCCATTGTTTTTATCCTTTTAAGTTATTTTTCTTACTGAGTCAGCTTATTTCTTAGCTGTTTTATCTGCTGCGTGACCTCTGAATAGTCTTGTTGGTGCAAATTCGCCCAATTTGTGACCAATCATTTGTTCAGTTACATATACTGGAACGTGAGTTTTTCCGTTATGTACA
This sequence comes from uncultured bacterium, assembly GCA_900550295.1. Classification (GTDB taxonomy): domain Bacteria; phylum Cyanobacteriota; class Vampirovibrionia; order Gastranaerophilales; family Gastranaerophilaceae; genus UBA6984. The sequence goes on along the minus strand of URRM01000064.1, from coordinate 3,394 downwards.
GCGATTGTGTGTCCTAACATATCAGGACTAATCATTGAAGCTCTTGACCAAGTTTTGATTACTTTTTTTTCTGAATTTTCATTCATCTTAGCAATTTTCTTAGCTAATGCTTCTTCGATATATGGTCCTTTTTTTAATGAACGTGCCATTAATATATTCTCCTTTTAATTGTTATCTTTTTATCTTGCACTTATGTTATTTTGTTCTTCTTCTTACAATTAATTTGTTAGAAGCTTTATTAGACTTACGAGTCTTATAACCAAGTGCTGGTTTGCCCCAAGGTGTTTTAGGGTGTCCGCCCGGACCTGTTTTACCTTCACCACCACCGTGTGGGTGATCGCATGGGTTCATTGTTACACCACGTACTGTTGGTCTTACGCCCATATAACGTTTACGACCTGCTTTACCAATGTGAACGTTTTTGAATTCAGAATTGCCTAATGTACCGATTGTTGCCATACATTCTTTTCTTACCATTCTCATTTCACCTGATGGTAATTTTACTGTTACGTAGTTGCCTTCTTTAGCCATTAATTGTGCTGCGTTACCAGCTGAACGAACCATTTTAGCACCTCTGCCTGGTTCTAATTCGATATTGTGAACGATTGTACCTAGGGGAATCAATTCTAATGGTAATGCGTTACCGTTTTGAATTGGAGCTTCAGGTCCTGATACGATTACATCGCCAACATTTAAACCTTCAGGTGTTAAGATATATCTTTTTTCACCGTCTGCATAGAATACTAATGAAATTCTTACGTTTCTGTTTGGATCGTATTCTACTGATTTAACTGTTGCAGGTACACCGAATTTTTCTCTTTTGAAGTCAATTACTCTGTAGTGTTTTTTTACACCGCCGCCTTTGTGACGACATGTAATTCTACCTGTGTTGTTACGACCTGCTGTCTTTTTAATTGGTTTTAATAAAGACTTTTCAGGTGTTGAAGTAGTGATTTCTTGATAATCACTCTTTGTCATACCTCTTTGTCCCGGAGATGTCGGATTAATTTTTCTGATAGCCATTTTTTATTTATCCTTTTATACTATATTTCTACAAGTTCTTTAATTGGATCGCCTTCGATTGTTACGATTGCTTTTTTAGATGAATCAGTTCTGCCGAATTTGTATCCCATTCTTTTTGCGTGAGATGGCATGTAAACTGTTCTTACTTTTTTAACTTTTCTTCCAGGAAAAGCCATTTCAATTGCTTGAGCGATTTCAACTTTTGTTGCATCCATATTTACTTCAAAAGTGTATTGACCGTCTTGCATTGCTTTATATGATTTTTCTGTAATGATAGGTTTTTTTACGATATCATATAATTTTTCTTGGTTTGTTCTTGATGTACTCATTTTTATTTTCCTTTTCTTTTCGGATTTTTATTAGCTTAATTTTTCTGTAATTTCGTTAACTGCAGCTTCTGTAATTACTACTGAATCAGCTTCTAACAAATCTTTTACATTTAAGTTTGTTGGTAATAATAGTTTTACGCTTGGAATGTTTCTTGAAGCTAATGCTAAGTTTTTGTTTTCATCAGCTCTGTAGTCTGCGATAACTAAGATTTTACCTGCTACTTTTAATGAGTCCAATACTGACATCATTAATTTTGTTTTTGGTTCTGCGATACCTGAGAAATCTTTAACAACTACTAGTTGTTCGTTTCTTGCTGATAATGCAGATTTTAATGCAAGTTGTCTTGCTTTTTGAGGCATTGAGAAAGAATAATCTCTTGGTTTTGGTCCGAAAGAAACACCACCACCAGCGAACAATGGAGATCTTAATGAACCAGCTCTTGCTCTACCGGTACCTTTTTGTTTCCAAGGTTTACGGCCACCGCCTCTTACTTCAGCTCTTGTTTTTGAACAAGCTGAACCTTGTCTTGCGTTATTCAATTGACGTCTTAATGCTAAGTGCATTACGTGTAAATTTGGTTCTACACCAAAAACGCTTTCGTTTAATGAAATTGCACCAAGTGATTCACCTGTTGTGCTTAATATTTCTTTTTCTTGTGTTTTTGCTTTTGCCATTTTTATATGTCCTTATCTTGTATTATTCTTGTTTGTCAGAGCGTAAATTATACATTCCATTTTGTTCTTGAAGGAACAATTGTTACTAATTTGCCTTCTGAACCAGGTACTGAACCTTTGATTAAGATTAAGCTGTTTTCTGAATCAACTTTTACTAATTTTAATTTAGTAATTGTAACTCTTTCGTTACCCATGTTGCCAGCCATTCTTTTACCTTTGATTACTCTTGATGGAGTTGTACCTGCACCGATTGAACCAGGTTCTCTGTGGTTTTTAGAACCGTGAGCCATTGGTCCTCTTGAGAAGTTGTGTCTTTTTACTGTACCTTGGAATCCTTTACCAATTGATGTACCTGTTACATCAACTTTTTGAACATCGCTTAATACAGATAATTCGATTTGTTGACCTACTGTGTAATCTTGTGGATTGTCAACTCTGAATTCTTGTAAGTGACGGAAGTTTTCTAGTTTGTTTTTTGCAAAGTGACCAATTTGAGCTTTTGTCAAATGTTTTTCTTTTGCTGCTACTGTACCTACTTGAATTGCATTATAACCGTCTGTTTCAACAGTTTTAACTTGTGTAACCACGATTGGGTCCACTTTTATTACGGTAACTGGAACTGCCAAACCTTCTTCGTTGAAAATTTGAGTCATTCCGACTTTCTTACCTATCACACCAAGTGTCATAAATTTTTCCTTTCTTTTTGGGAGCTTAAAAGTGTTAACTTTTAGTCCGTCTGCTTGCGAGCGCTACGTTGCTTTTTAGCCTCTTACCTTTTACCCTTTTAGAGTCGTAGATCGCATTATATTGCATAATGCTTATTTAATTTTTTGACAGGGAGAACGAAATTATAGTTTAACTTCGATATCTACACCTGCTGGTAAATCTAATCTACTCAACTCTTCTGTTGTTTGTTGAGTTGCTTCGTAAATATCGATAATGCGTTTGTGTGTTCTCATTTCAAAGTGTTCACGTGATTTTTTATCTACGTGTGGTGAACGCAATACACAATAAATACGTCTCTTTGTAGGTAAAGGAATTGGTCCTGCAACTTTTGCGTCTGTTCTTTTTGCTGTTTCTACGATTTTGTCAGCTGATACGTCGATTAATTTGTGATCGTATGCTTTTAAACAAACTCTAATTCTTTGTCCTGTTGCCATTTTTCTTTTTCCTTTATACTTCTGTAACCCTACCGGTTACCCTATTTTCTACTTACCCAACCTCATGACTTTAAGCCACTCGGCTAAGTGTGTAAAAAAATCATATAGCAAACAAATTTTGCTGTCAACACGGTTATTTTTACTTTGTATAGATTTCTTAATAATTTTGTTGCAATAAAAAATCCGAGAAAATTCTCGGATTTTTTA
>URRM01000063.1 GCA_900550295.1 uncultured bacterium | reverse complement strand
GTAGATTTGAGCTTGCAGGCAGGAATAAAAATTATCAAATTCTGTTGTCATCTATGCCTTTAAAGTATATCGAAAAGTATAAATCATACCTTACTCCGACTTCACAAAATGAGATAGAGCAAAGTTTAGAGGCATATTCTAATGCTCCCAAATGGATGAAAGCTAAAGCTGAAAAATATTTGGAACTGTTTAGGTTAACAGAAGGAATGACCTATCAAGAAAAGATAGATTTTCTTGCAGACTGGTCGCAAAAATATCCTCATAAAAGAGCTTGCTATTCTTCCCTGACAATAGCTTTGAAAAAATATTCTTGTGGTGGAATAACAGCTTTATTATCCCATTACGGAAATCATAGAAAAGGTTTCAGCAAAGTTGATAACGAATGCTTTGAATATTTTAAAAGTATTTATTTAAGAGAAGGTGCTCCTTCTGTTGAAACGGCTTGGAGCATAACATTAGGATTTGCAAAACGGCAGGGATTTGACTGCGTTAGTAATTTTCCAACAAGCAAAACCTTCATCAGAAGATTAAGAAGTGAAGTGCCCGAACAAGCTATTTTTATCGCAAGATATGGCGAATCAGCTTGGAATAAAAAATATGCAAATTATGTTCCAAGAGATTATTCAAACTTAAATGCCGGAACTTGTTGGGTATCAGACCATGCTCAAATAGATGTTGCAGTCGATTTTAATGGAACTGTTTGTTTCCCTTGGGTTACAGTATTCAGAGATGCAAAAACTTCAAAATGGTTAGGGTGGTTTTTACACGCAGATTCTCCAAATTCTGACCATATTTTTCAAGCATTTTATTATGGAGTTCTAAATTTTGGAATTCCTGAAGATGTTTATCTTGATAACGGTAAAGACTATCGCTGTAAAGATTTTGCAGGTGGTAGAACAAGAACCGTAAAAGTTAAACATAAAAAAGACGGTGGTTCTTTAATTCAGAATCTCGGCATACACATCCATTTTGCACTCCCCTATAATGCCCAAACAAAACCTGTGGAAAGGGACTTTTTGAAAATAAAAGAATACCTTTCCAAAGGGTTTGTTGGGTATCGTGGAGGCAAAATTACCGAAAGACCGGAGAAATTAAAGAATGAGATTAAAAACAATCAAATTATGAAATTTGATGATTTTAAAATTTTATTTGATAGATTTATTGAAAATTATTTAAATAAAAAGCCATCTAAAGGCAAAGTCTTGCAGGGTAAGTGTCCTGACGAGTTATGGGCTGAAGAATTTACCAATAAAAAAGTTATCAGCAGAGATGCTTTAAAATTGTTCTGCATGAGAACTACAAACAATATAACAATCAAAAGAAATGGTATTTTTGATTCTCAATTGCAAATTTCTTATTGGGCAGAGTGGATGATTACCGAAAAAGGCAGAAAGGTTTATATCCGCAGAGATATTAACGCTTATCAAGAAGCTTGGGTTTTTGATGCTCAAACAGATGAATATTTAGGTAAAGCAAATGCAAATCAGCCTGCATCGTTCTTGGCAAATACGGATATCGAAAAGAGTGAATACCAAAAACAAGTTGCGATTAAGAATAAAGAAAAGAAAATTTTAAAATCATATATTAAGACAAAATATAATCCTACAAATGAGGATATTGTTGAAAATCTAATTAATAGTCTTGATAAAGTTGATTTTAAATCAAACGTAAAAGTATCAAAAATATCTAATACTAAGATGGATATGGTTGTAAAAGAGGAAAAGAATAACAATTCTATTCCTGCAAAATATGTTACCCCAATTCAGCCAAAGAAAAAACTATATCTCACAGAAGCTGAAAAACGTAGAGATTTAGAGAAAAAGGCTATAAACTTGCCAATGTAGTTTTCCCTCCGCCTGAATTACCAACGAATGCAACTGTTTCGCCATGTTTTATGGTTAGGTTGATATTATTTAAAACATACTTATCCTTAATGTATGCAAAACGGACATTATCAAAATAAATGTCATTTTTAAAATCTTTTAGTTCGATGGCATCCTCTCGGTCTTTTATATTTGGAGATGAATCTAATATTTTAAATATTCTTTCAATTGCCATAAATGAATATTGAACAGAGTTTAAATTATTGCCAAGATTTTTAATTGGGGTATAAAGCATAATTAATGCCGTAATGAATGAAACAAAATTACCACTTGTAATTTGCCCAGTTAATATTAAATGTGAACCATATCCGATAGCAAGACCTATTCCTACTGATACAATTACATGCATCATTGGAGAAAGCCAACTTGTTCTTTGAACAAGCTTTATTTTTAAATTAAACATATTTTTTAAAATTTGATTAAATTTATTGTCCTGATAATCTTCTAAATTATAGGAAATTATTGTTTTGTTGCCGGAGTATGTTTCGTTATACGCAGTAATTGCAGCTGAACCCACTGAAACCGACTTATCGATAACATCTTTCATTCGTTTTCTAATTTTAGCTAATGGTGCAAATGCACATATAAGAATTATGGTCGCAATTAATGCTAATTGCCACGAATTATAAAATAGTACGCAAACTAAAGATAAAGAAGAAAAGAATCGAGATACAAAAGTTTTTAAATTTTCCAGTAACCCGGAACACGCAGTATCAGCATCTTTATTATAGTGAAAAACTATATCACCTGATTTTCTTCTGTCAAAATATCCTGTCTGAAAAGTCAATAGCTTTTTATACAGAGTCTTTTTTAAATCATTTGTGATTTTACCGCCAACCCAAGTGTTTAGATAAGTTGCAATATAATTAAGCAATCCCTGAATAATTGTAAATGCAACTATACCAAACGGAATATACCAAGGCGATTGCATTGTTTTTTCAATCATAACCAAATCCATATATGGTTTTAGCGAAAGAGCAATAACTGCATTTGTCGTGTTGGATGACAATTGTCCAACACGACCTACGACTAATTAATTAAAAAATTTAAATACTTTGTTACCCAAAATAATCAAACCAATTGAACTAAATAATCAAACCATGTGACCCTTTACATTTAATAAATTTATTTTTCAATAATTTTTATACCCATTCTTCAAAAAGATTTTTTGTGTAGTCGTGATTTGGATTTGAATTAAATTTCTCCATAGCTTTTTCTAAATTTTTCATAAAATCTGTTTTATTTTTGCAATTTCTCAATTCATCTAAAGACAAAATGCCATTACCGTCTGCATCTGCTTGTCTTAATTCGTCTAAATTCTTCATTGAATTTTTTGCGTTAATTTTTGCATCTAATTCTTTATCTGCTGAACTGACTATTAATGTTTTTCCATTTTCATCTTTCATTTTTGGTAATGGTAATATTATATAACTTGAATTATAACCTTTGTTAAACTCAATTCCTGATGTCATCTCAACCCTCCTCCTGCTTCATTATTATACATGACAAAACAAATCTCAATACTCTATTTAGTTTAAAAACAAAAGAAAGGGTAGCATTTCTGCTACCCAATACCATTTTATTCCTTTTCCTTATCTATATAATACTTTTTAAGCTTTTGCAAAAATCATATCTTTTGCTTTTGCTAAAAATTCGTTTCCTTTTTCTAACCATTTTGCAGGTTCACCTTTTGAGAAAAATTCTGTAACGGAACCTTTCATTTTATCTAAGCCTTTTGAAATTTGATCTCTATGACCGTAACCTAAAATTGCACCACCAATCAACAACACTGCTGTTGCAATAACACCTGTTTTTTTGCTAATTCCAGTTTGTGCAGATGCTCCTGTACCAACAACATCTCTAACATCACCAGTATTGCCACTAAAACTCATAGCACCTCTTGGCATTGTTGGTCTTGCAGTCAATCCACCACCATCACACGCACCTTTTGGAGGATTTATTTTTGGTGTTAATCCATTCTTATCACAATATCCAATTGAAACACTTGGTAATGGTTGTGAACTTACTAATGATGGCATCTTATTATTTCCTTTCACACTAAAAGTTTATAATTTCTACTACACATATATATAAAAACATACTGTAACCATGAATTGACAAGATTACAGCATGTTTGTGAAGTTTTATTAACAATAGTTACTCTTTATTTTCGTATGGCAAATTTATTACTAATTTACCTTTTTCTTCATCTTTTGTCATTTTGTTAAAATCTACATTATTTTCTAATAAAAAAGCTTGTTGCATACTCATCATATTTTCTTTATCGCCTTTTTTAACATCTTTTGAGGCATTAATTTTTAGCAAATTGCCGTTTTCAACATTAACATCGATATTTTTTGCTGTATTTCCAAATGGTTTTAAATTAATAACTACTTTGTATCCGTCATCTTCCTCTGAAATAGCAACAGGATTTGGCATTTCTCTACCTATAACCATAATATCTTTGTCCATTCTTCTCATATCTCGAGAAAATTGTTTATCCATTTGTTCAATCATTTTATCTGCTCTTCGCATATGATATTCTGGACTCAACATAATCTTAAATGTCATATCCACAGCAAAATAAAAAGCTAAAAATGCACCGATAATTGTTCCGATAAAAATTAAAAAGAATTTAAGACATTTTTCTTTTTTGCTACATTTGTTATTTTCTTGATTTTCCATAATTTACTCCTTCTTTCAAGTATATTTTACTGCAAAATTATAATAAATTTCACCATAAAAAAAGACAATTACCGAGTTTGGCAATTGTCTTTTCTTTTTATTATTAATTAACTTACGCGATTTCTTGACTTAATTTTTCGCTTAATTTAGCTATTGTTTCTGGGAAATATTGTTGTAAATATTGAGAACGAATAGCTAACAATTCGTGAGTTTTAGGAGTTGTTAACAATGCATTTGATTCTGCAATTGTTTCACCTAAACCACCTAATTCACCACCGTAGTGAGTAACTTTGTTGATAAAGTAATCAATGTGGTCACGTTGAGTATCTGGGAATGCTTTATTAAAAGCTTTTCTTTCTTTATCGTAAACCTTTTGAACTTCAGGATCTTCTTGAATTGCCATATCAACTGTATCAGCATATGCTTCATCACTTGAACCGTCTACATCTCTGTAATCTCTTGCGTGACCTAATTCGTGTAAGATTACGAATAAGTTTTCACCTGAGTGAATTTCTTTGTTTGATGGATCATAGTATGATTCAAGAACATCTTTGTTACCTACTAATTTCTTAGTTGTTTGAGCTACTTTAAATAATTCTTCACCAGGCATAGCTTTTAAAGATTTCATAATTTTTTCTTTGTTGCCTTTAATTTGGTTATCAATAGAAATTCTGGCTTGACGTTTTGGATTATTCATATCCACAACATTGATATCATGTTTGTCAACTGTAATTTCATATTTTTCATTATTTCTTGTTGAAATAAATTTGTTATCATTAACAACTTCAAAAGTAGATGATTTATCTAATAAAACTTTACCGTTTTTATCTGTAATTTTGTAATCAACGATTCTGTTACCTTTAGGATCATCTTCATAAGAATAAGTTGTTCTTGTACCGTTTAATGAAGTCATATTTTTCTTAACTGTTGTTATACCGGTTTTCTTGTCATAATGACCTTCACTAACTTGTGTTTTGTTACCTTTAGCATCTTCGTAAACGATATCAAATACACCATTAACTTCTGATGGAGCTGTGTATTCTTTTCTTACTACCTTGCCTGCTTTATTTTTAATAACTCTAACTTCGTGAGTTGCTGTTGGGTAACCATCATTATCAACTGTTAATCTAACTTTTGAAGTTACATTATTTCTTAAATCGTTTACTTTTTTAATTTGGTAAATTTGACTACCTGATTGATATAATGACATATTTTCAATTGCTTGACGATTTAAGTCTTTATCTAACATTTCAGTGTTTAATTGGTTATCTTTTGTAGCAGCCTTAATTAAAAATGATTTTGTATCATAAACATCACCATCAAAAACAACTTCTTTTAAGTTGTTACCCATAGCTTTTTCCATATCCATAACTTTAGAAGCAGCTTTGTCTAATTTACCTTCTAAAGCTGGAGTTAAAGCCATAACAGCTACATTTTCACCTGATAATTTTGTTTTAATCAATGTTTTTGCAGCGTTTAATTGTTCAGCAGAACAGTTATCTGCCATTAACATTAAATCTTTGTGATTGTATTTACCTCTATCAACTCTTGCACTTGGTTCTTTTGCATATGGAACCATAGCATTCAAAACATCTGTTTTTTTAGTTGCTAATTGAGTTACAGTTTTACCTTTAACGTGAGGTGTTGCAGCTAATGTTTGAACTGCACTCCATTTATCAGGAGATTCTGTCAAAATTTGTTTTAAATTAACCAAATCTTTTGGACCAAATTTTGGAACATTAACTTTTCCTTTTTTAACTTTTGTAGATTTCAATGTTTCCATTGCATTATCTACATTAAAATCTGTCTTTTTAAAGCTATCCGGAGCTTGTTCCGGTAATTTTACAGTTTCTGTTTTTTTTGTTGGTTTTAACTTTGGAGCATTGATTTGAGTTAAGCTTTGAACATTCATTTCTGACATTTCTTTTTTATTCCTTTTTTCCTAATTAAATTTTATATAAAAGAGCCTTATACACTTACTATAGCATGAAATTCCGTAAAAATTTTATTTGCTATTTTTATAACAATAAAGGTTAAATTTTTTACAAAAATTTACATGTATAAATAGTACCAGATTGCATTACATCTTGATTATGGAGTCGAAGTAATGTCTAATGCTTAAGGCATTGCTTTTTTATCTTTTTATTTACTTAATTTAGATTCTAAAATTGCAATTGTTCTTGGGAAGTTTTGTTGCAAATATTGAGAACGAATTGCAAGAGGTTCATAAGATTTACCTTCTGATAAAAGAGCATTAGACTCTGCTATAGTTTCACATAAACCTCCTGATTCACCACCGCAATGGTCTAATATATTCATAAAATAATCAACATGTTCTCGTTGTGTATCAGGATATGCTTTAAAAAATGCTGCTTTTTCTTCTTCGAATATTTTATTTACTTCTTTATCATTATTAATAGCATTTTTCATTGATTCAGCATCACTTGTTGTTACACTATCAACATCTCTGTAATCTCTTGCATGACCTAATTCGTGCAAGAATAAAAATTCATCCGGACCTGTTGTAATAGAGCGACAACCACCATTATAAAATGAATCAAGTGAATCATTAATTGTTTCTAAAAAATCTATTGTTTCTCCAAGTTTTACTAATTCTTCTCCAGGGAATTGTTTTAAAGTTGAAAGTAATTGTTTTTTATCACCTATGAAATTATCTTTTGCTGTAAATTTAGCCTTTTTATTTTTATCTGTTAAACTTTGAGCTGAAATTTCATTTTCATTTACATTAATTTCATATTTATCGTTATCTTTTGAAGAAATAAATTTATTATCATTTATTATTTCAAAAGTTTGGCTCTTATTTAAAAGAACTTTACCATTTTTATCTGTAATTTTATAATCTACTATTCTATTACCTTGAGGATCATTTTCATACAAATATTGAGTCCTAACTCCTTCTGGAGAAGTCATATCTTTTTTAATTGAAATAATACCTGTTTTTTTATCAATTTTTCCTAAAGAAAGTATTTTTTGTTTACCTTCCGGAGTTTTTCTTACAATATCGTAAACACCATTAACTTGAGAGTGAGAAGTGTATTCATAATATTTAACTTTATTGTTTTTATCTTTTACAATTCTAACTTCATTTTCAAAAACAGGAACACCAACTGCTTTATCTTCACGCAACGTAACCTTAGAAATTGTGTTATTTCTTAAATCAGTTGATTTTCTAACAAAATATTTTTTACCGTTTGAATTTACGTAACTTGTTCTATCTTCGATTGATTCTCGTTTTAAATCTTTATTTAAAACTTCTCTTTTTTCATCATCACCTTGTAATTTAGCACTTACTACGTATGAATTTTTAATATACTTATTTTGAGTAAACGAAACTTCTTGTAAATCTTTACCTGCAACTTTTTCCATTTCAAGAACTTTATCTGCAACTTTACCTAAATCAGGAACATTAGGTGTTTGAGTTAGCAAAACAATATTTTTTACAGATAATTTTGTTTTTGTTAAAGGTAATGATTTTTGCAATTCATCCGGCATTAATTTATCGGTAAACTGCATCATTTCTTTACCTGAATATTTATAATTACCCTTCTCATTTTTAGTTTCTGCAATTTGAACAAGAGTATTCAAATGTTCAAGTGGTTTTAATGCCATTAAATATACAAAATCACCTTTTATATTAGGATTTTGAGCCAATTTGTAAACAGAATTCCATTTTTGTGGTTCTTTTACTAAGCTCTTTTCTATTTTTGATAATTGATTTTGCTCAAACTTCTTTTTACCATTTTCCAAACGTATATTTGAAAGAGTTTTCATAGACTTATCAAGGTCAAATGCTTTATCTGAAACCTCAAAAGAATCTTGTTTCATAGGTTTTGTAACATAATTGTTTTGTGCTACTTTGCCTGTAAATATTTGGGATTTTATGTTTGTAATTGGTTGAATATTCATGTTTTTAAAGGATTCCTATGTCTGCATGAAGTATCGTGAAAAAAATAATTGCTACATGTATTTACAATTTGTAACGAAAAAAATTATTAATTTCTATTTTATTATTCAATTGCAATAAAAATATTAAGTTTTTGTTGAAATTTGCTAACATGTAACGTTTACAAACACTCGATTCCACCCTGCCGAAAATCCGAAAAAAAAGACCACCTATAGGTGGCCGTAAAGTTTTTTCTTTTGGTTTTGGTTATTTTGGTTTGGTTTTGGTTTATTTTTTGAAAACTTTTTTAAAGAAGCTGCAAACACCATCTTTTGCTGCGTTAAACGCATTTGCTGCACCTTCTGAATAATTATAATTTTTAACTGCTTTTATTAAATTTTTACCTTTGCATAATCCAACACCTGCTAAAACTGTAACTAATGCAATGGTTGCAGCTTTTTTAAGGAAATTCATATCAGACATTTTGTTTTTTGCTTTTGTTGCAAAACCATCATTTTTAGGTTGAGCTTGCATTTGAACACCACCTAATAAGTTAGTGTTGTAATTAACGCCACCAACGTTTGTGTTGTTTAGATATGCTGCTGCATCAAAATCAAGAACTCCGCCGTTCACTAAATAATCCATTGAATGTGGCAATGTCATATCTTTTGTAACCTTAACCTTAAAAAATTTCCTACCTTACTTACATTTTTATAAAGTATTTTTTTATAAAAAAATTGCCCTGTAAAAAAAAATTTGTTAAATTATATTACATAATGATTAAAAACAAAGAAACTTTAAAATATTTTATTCCGCTTATATTCATTACTCTTGTTGTTT
>URRM01000062.1 GCA_900550295.1 uncultured bacterium | reverse complement strand
TTGCAAATTTAATTGAATCATTTAGAATTTTAGCTGAAAGCGTGTAATAAATTGCACTTCTCGCATAAACATTCATATCTTTTTTGAACCATTCTTGGTTTGTTTTTAAAGCATCTAACGCTTCATCAGTAACAATTATAAACCTTTGTCCTTTATGCATTTTTGAAAAATATTTTTCTTTTAAATTTTTGTGTAAATAAATCAATGGTAAATCATTTACAATATAGTCGTAGAGATAAGTTTTAGCCATTTTACGGTCTAATTTTGATGACAAATCTTTTCCAAAGATAAATTCTATATCTTTAGGTCGGTTACCTAAAAATAAAGCATCATAAGTATCTATATCAATATGATTACCTTTTGGCACATAAAAGCTAATTAATTTGTCGAACCTTGGGGTAAAAATATAATCGTCTGAATTTATATCTAATTTTTGTACAGTCGGTAATAAATTTTGAGAATAAACAATCCTTCTGTTCATTACTGAGTATTTACCTGCTGTAAATAAAAAAAACAAATTAAGAATAAACCATAAGCAACATATAGCTATAACAAATTCATTTTTATCATTTTTATTGGCTTTTATTTGCAAAATTAAGCCAACAATAGAAGTAATTAAAATTACTGTTGTTGAAATTATTGTATATCTCAAAACAAAAGCCAAAGTATGATTAAGAACTAAACATACTTGAATAAGCAACAACAAGATTGACGGAAGTACAAATAAATAAACTTTTTCATTTTTAGATTTTAATGCTAATGCTAACCCATAAAGACCTATCATTATTGGCAATAGTACATAAAGTATTCCCTCAAAACTAAACAAATACTTAAAATAGTAATAGTTCCGCATAATATCGTTTGTAGTAAATTGCTCAAAACAATTTGTATAAATTGTCATTAAAAGGGTAAATAAACAAGATAAATCAAAGGCAAAAATATCACGTACGAATTGTAATATTGAAGATTGATAAGTCATTACATTATGTAAAATTATTACCACTACAGGCAAGTATAAAACACCTATAATTGCATATAATGAAAGTAACTTAAGTGTTTCTTTTTGTTTTTTTATAAAATAAATTAACACTATTACAAACTGACAAAAAACATACATGAATGAAAAATTATACGTATACAAAAGCAATAGCGTAAATATAGAATATGCAATCACGTATTTTTTATTAAAATTTTGAGATAACTTTACAAAAAAGTATGTTGATAAAAGTGCAAACAAAATTGCTATCCCATAAAATCTTAATTCAACTGAATAGTGAATATTAAAAGCACTTATTGCTAAAAATCCTGCAACCATATAGCTAGCAAAATCATTAAACAAATCTTTTACAACATAATAACTTACCGGAATTGTTAATGTTGTTATCAAAAGCCCCATTAACCTGAGAACATTATCAGCCGGACCAAATAAACATGACCAATAATGTAGCAGAACAAAATAAAGCGGTACATGAAAATCCTCATAAAACAGAGTTTTTGTTATATCAAAAGCATTCCCCTGACTTGCAAAATATTTGCTATAAAGTTCATCTACCCATAAATCACCAAAGTTAAGCAATGCTATAATACGCAAATTTAGTGCAAAAACAGTTATTACAAAGAGTAATATCGTCTCAGTTTTATGTTCTTTCAAGTAATTAATCATAAAAAAATTATACAATATTCACTATTGCATTACAATTAATATTGAAAATATCTGTCAAAATCGACATCATCAAAGTTACAAAGTAATTTATATACCTCGTCATCTTCATCCATTCTTTGAAATTTGTAATCATCAAATTTCCAATACTTTGGATTAATTCCTTTTACCTGAACAATTTCTTTATCTTTTAAAATAACCAACTTCTTCTTAACGACATCAACTGACAAACCTACCATTTTTGCCAATTCAACAGCTGTCACACCATCTTCGTGTGAGCATTTTTCAGGAGTTAAGAACATTAATTCTAATCCCACTGCTTTTAAATCTTTATCCACAGTTTCGCATGTTAACATACCATAATATTAACACTTTTAAAAATAATTTTATCGTATTAATAGTGGAATTATGATTTCCCCATCCATTTTTTTAGTAATGGAATTAATAACATCAAAATAAAACATACGATTGCAGAAGTCAGAGCAAGTATTAAGAAAAACAAGGAATGTGAAATCTTTTCGTAAAAACCTGCAAAAACACCTGCACCTAAATTACCTATAAAACTAGATAAAAACCAACACCCCATAATTAAGGATGCAAATTTTACAGGGGCAAGTTTTGTAACTAAAGATAATCCTATCGGCGATATACAAAGTTCAGCTATTGTTGCAACAAAAAATGCACCTACCAACCACATTGGAGAAATCAATGAAATTACTGAATAATGGGCTGCTATTGCCATAATTAAATAGGCTACAGATATCAACCCTAAACCTATTGTAAACTTTTGCACAGATGTAGGTTCTTTTTTATTTGTATGCAAAACACCCCATAAAATAGACATTAAAGGAGCAAAAGTGACAATAAACAATGGATTTAATGATTGAAAATATTGTGATGGCATTACAAAATTTTGTCCAAATAAAGTTATAGCTCTATTTGTTTCGTTTTCAGCAAACAATGCCATTGAGCATCCAGCCTGTTCGTAACATAGCCAAAATACAACGGAAAAAGCCATTAAAACATAAAGAGCCCACAATTTACGTTTTTCTCTTAATCTTAAATCTCTATCTTCGGTTTTATTTTTATTCTCTATTCGTCGGTAAGGATTCAAACCACAATCTTGCAACAAAGGTTTTTCACCCAACTTATAAATTAGAAATCCTATTAAAACACCAAAACCGGCAGCCATAAAGCCGTATTGAAAGCCATAAACAGTGGCTAAAGTTCCACAAATTAACGGAGAAAAGAATGCACCTAAGTTTATTCCCATATAAAATATAGTAAAACCTGCATCTCTTTTTTGTTTATTACTACCATAAAGCATTCCGACAACAGCACTTATATTTGATTTAACAAAGCCATTGGCCAAAATCATTAAGATTAAGCCTATTACAAAGAATGTATTTTTATAAATTAAATCTTGACTAATAACGCTTAAGGCTAAAACAAACAAACCAATAGACATAACCAGTGTACCTGTGGCTATACATTTTCGTTGTCCTAGGTACCTATCAGCCAAATATCCACCTACAAGTGGAGTTAAATAAACTAGTCCAGTATACCAGCCATAAATATTTCCTGCATATTGAGTAGCAACATCTTTATTCATGCCTGCAAACAAGTATTGAACCATATACAACACTAACAATGCTCGCATACCATAGTAAGAAAAGCGTTCCCACATTTCTACACAAAATAACAAATATAGTCCCTTTGGGTGTCCCTTTAAAAAATCTAGTTTCATAACACTACTATTATAGCAACAAAAAAGACGATTGCTCGTCTTTTCTGTTTTTATACTTTCTACTCTTTATTATATATCTTTTATTAAGCTACTTTTGAACCTTCAATTTCATTGATTAGGTAATCAGCAACCCAAGTAAATTCTTGGTTTTTATTTGCAGCTTCTTTTAACAAGCTAACTGAATCTTCACCGATTCTGATTAAAGACATTGCAACAACACCTCTAACTAAACCTTTAGATGTTTGTAATTTTTCAATAAGAACAGGTACTGCACTTGAGCCTAAGCTTACAATTTCGTTTTCTAATTGATTTTTATTATTATTGTCCAATTTTTCTAAAAGTTCGTTAACTTGCATTTATTCCTCCAATACGTTTTCTGTAATTCTATTATATTCCAAATTTTAAAAATTTAAGAAATCCTTACATAATCTTTATATCAATATAAAGATAAAAATAAAGACAACAAATAAAAAATAAAAGAATTACCCGAATTACCTAAAAACACTAGACAAAATGGGGATTTTTAATTTTGGTTTAAGATATAAAATTTTAATACAGGGTAGGTGTAATATGGATAATTCTCGTTATCAAAACTGTCATATAGAAATGAAAAACGTAAACAAAGACATAGTTGCATGGCTTGAAACAGTTATTGACGAAAATAATAGCCGCATTGACAAAAAAGAATGGAAAAGCAGATACAATAGTTACGTAGTCTATGATTATGAACCTTTTTGTTCTGAAGGTTTTGAGATAAATTTAAAAATAAGTTCTCATAATCCGGCTTACTTGGATTTTATAAAATATCTTTATGATGAAAAAATTCATACAATTGAATATCTAAAAAACTGCATGGATTCACCATCTTATGCGAAAAAAGACTAATAAAAAACAACGGTGAGGATTTTATCCTCGCCGTTGTTAGTTAAACATTATTTTCTGTATTATCAAATTTTTTATTTAATTTTTCAATACAACCTTCTAATCCTGTCCTTCTAGTATTTATTATTTCTTTTAAATCATCACTTTCTTTGATTTTTTGTTCTAATCCATCATATATTATTTTTTCCTGAGAAATTTCATTTTTTAATATTTTTGCATTTTCTTCGGTTTGAACTGAATCTGTTTTAGAAATAAATTCATTAAAACGAGCATAAGCAACTCTATCATCACCTATAACACTAAGATACAATTCAGCTTCTTTTCCTTTGCTTTTTATTGGCATAGATACACGTATAGCATCTTGTTCAGTAATAACTTGATTTAATTGACTAATCAAAGATTGTAACTTAACTTTATCTTCACCTGTTACTTCTTCAAGCTGTTGTTCTAAATTATATGCTAACTTTGTTAAGGATATTCTTGATTCTGTTTCCGAAATTAAATCTTGTTCAGTTGGATATTGCGTTTTTTGAAGATAAGCCATTTTACTTTTAGCATTAGATATTGCTTGATTAACTTGATTTTGATAAGCATTTATATCAATATTATTTTTAGAGCTTTTGCTGACAGTCAAACCAATATTCGAATCATCACTTTTAGGATTATCAAAATTAAAAATACTTTCATTTAATTTTTTCATATTCAAATCACCTAAAGAAACTTCCGAATTTTTATTTATTTTTAAATTTTCAAAAATTTTTAACATCAATGAATTTATATTCAACATAAAAAATCTCCTTAATATTACAAAGTATTATATACAATAAAAATTGCTAACACAAACGATAGTAAGTTCCCTATCCTATCGCTAATACACCAAACGTTTGACGACTTTAAACTTATCTTTATATTTTGTTACAAATTATCTAAACAAAGTGCGTATTAATAGTAACCTTATTCATCATTACGTATAACTAAAACGTATTAAAGAATTGTTTTGAGGCTTTAAATAACACAATTGTGATAGACAGCAATCATCGTTCTGCACTTTATTGTGGTGGTAAAAAAATGAAAAAACGGCGATGATTTCAATGAAATCATCGCCGTTTTAATTTATTTCAAGAGTTTCAATTAAAGACTACGCTTTAACTAAAGTACCTTGTTCAACAACTGCTTGAGCAGCTGCTAATCTTGCTTGAGGTACACGGTATGGTGAGCAAGATACATAGTTTAATCCGATTTTGTGAGCGAATTTAACTGAATCAGGATCGCCACCGTGTTCACCGCAGATACCACCGATTAATGATGGGTTAACTGCTTTACCTTCTGTAATTGACATTTCAATTAATCTACCAACACCTTTTTGGTCTAATGTGATGAATGGGTTAGCAGGTAAGATTTTTTGTTCAACATAGTTTTTCAAGAATTTACCTTCAGCATCATCACGAGAATAACCGAATGTCATTTGAGTTAAGTCGTTTGTACCATAAGAGAAGAACTCTGCATATTCTGCAACTTCGCCAGATGTTAATGCTGCACGAGGAATTTCAATCATAGTACCGAATTTATAATCTACAGTGATACCTTTTTCTGTCATAACTTCGTTAGCAACACGAACTAAGATATCTTTAGCAGTTTTTAATTCGTTAACGTGACCAATTAATGGAATCATAACGTAAGGTTTAACGTTTACACCTTCTTTTTTCAAATCACAAGCTGCAGAGAATATTGCTCTTACTTGCATTTCGTTGATTTCTGGGAAAGTTAAGCCTAAACGGCAACCACGTAAGCCCATCATCGGGTTAGATTCTGATAAGTTTTCAACAGTTTCTAACAATTTTTGTTCTTCAGAATAATCTTGACCTAAAGCTTTTTTAGTTGCTACTTTTTCAACTAATTCAATCTTTGAAGGTAAGAATTCATGAAGAGGTGGGTCTAATAAACGAATTGTTAATGGCAATTCGCCCATACCTTTAAACATTGCATAGAAATCGTTGTATTGCATTGGTAATAAGTGATCCAAAGCTTCTTTTCTAGCTTCAGGAGTACCTGCAATAATCATTTTTTGTACCCAAGGTAATCTATCAGGATCCATGAACATGTGTTCTGTTCTGCAAAGACCAACACCTTCTGCACCGAATTTTAATGCATTTTCAACGTCTTTTGGAGTATCAGCGTTTGCTTCAACTGTCATAGTTTTGATTTCATTAACCCAACCGAAGAAAGTTTCGAAGTCTTGGTCGATACCAGCTTCAACTAATTCGATTGCGCCTTCCATAACTTCACCTGTACCACCATCTAATGAGATGATATCGTCTTTATGGAATACTGTGCCATCTGCACAAGTGATTGTTTCTTTTTCAAGGTTGATTGTTAAATCTTCACAACCTGAAACGCATGGTTTACCCATACCTTTAGCAACTACTGCTGCGTGTGATGTAGCACCACCTCTTAATGTCAATACACCTTGAGATACTGCCATACCGTGAATATCATCTGGGCAAGTTTCAATTCTTACTAAGATAACTTTTTCACCAGCTTCACCACGTTGAGCTGCTTCTTCTGTATCGAATACGATTTTACCTACTGCAGCACCTGGAGATGCATTAACACCTTTAGACACTTTGTGAGCGTGTTTTACAACTGCAGGATTGAAGCAAGGTAACAATACTTGGTAAATTGCATAAGGATCTACTTGTTGAATAGCTTGTTCTTTTGTAATAATACCTTCATTGTGTAAATCTACTGCAATTTTGATAGCAGCTTTTGCTGTTCTTTTACCGTTACGTGTTTGTAAAATCCATAATTTACCACGTTCAATTGTGAATTCCATATCTTGAACGTCATGGTAGCCTTTTTCTAATTGTTTTGCAATATTTACATATTGTTGGTAGATTTCAGGCATATCAGTTTCTAATTCAGCGATTTGTTTTGGAGTTCTGATACCGGCAACTACGTCTTCACCTTGTGCGTTAACTAGGTATTCACCATAGAACTTGTTTTCACCTGTTGCAGGGTTTCTAGTGAATGATACACCTGTTGCACAATCGTTACCCATGTTACCGAATACCATTGTTTGAACGTTTACTGCTGTACCATAGTTGTGATCGATTTTGTTCATATTTCTGTATGCAACTGCACGAGGAATATTCCAAGATCTGAATACAGCTTCAATAGCTTCTTGTAATTGTACATATGGATCTTGAGGGAATTCTTTACCTGTTACTTCTTTAATTGTGTTTTTGTAGATTGGAATTAAAGATTTCCAGCCTTCAGCTGAAATTTCAGTATCAGATTTTACACCTTCTTTAGCTTTTAATTTTTCAACTTCTGATTCAAAATATTTTTGTCTGTCCATTTCCCAAGCTACTGAACCGAACATAGTTAAGAAACGGCGGTATGAATCGTAGCAGAAACGTGGATTGTTAGTTAATTTAACCATTGCTTCAACTGTTTCATCATTTAAACCTAAGTTTAAGATTGTTTCCATCATACCTGGCATTGAAACTCTTGCACCTGAACGAACAGATACTAATAATGGGTTTGAAGAATCGCCGAATTTTTTACCTGCTTGTTCTTCTACATCTTTCAATGCATATTTAACTTCTGCCATTAAATTTTCTGGCATTTTGTTTCCATGATTAATGTAGTCCATACATGTTGCTGTTGTAATTGTTAATCCTGGAGGTACTGGCAAACCTAAATTTGTCATTTCTGCTAAGTTAGCACCTTTACCACCAAGCTCATTACGCATGTTTGCGTTGCCTTCTCTGAAAAGGTATACACGTTTTTCTGACATTTTTTTCTCCTTTTGTAATAGTGTGTATAAACTTATATGTCTTTCTGATTTGACTATACCACAAAAAGACTGAATTACAATCAATCTTATAGATTTTATGTTGAAAACTTAATAATTTTGTGTTTACATAAAATTACTATGAAAAAATTCGAATTAAAAAACAAAATTAAAGTTGCTTACAGACAAAACAAAAACACTCCAAGAATAGGAATGTCACTTAATATAGCCATTAACAAACCTGAAAAAATGGCAGGAATTTATTCAATAATGAATAGATTACTTCTACAAGGTACAAAAACTCGTTCAGCAGAACAACTTTCAAACGAATTAGATGCAAATGCAATTGAAGTTTCTTGTGATATGAAACAAGATTATCTTCGCTTTAGAGTTGTTTGCTTAAATGAAGATTTAGATTTAGCTTTAGAACTACTTCAAGATATCATTGAAAATTCAACATTTGCTGAATTCGAAAAAGAAAAGGTTAAACTTGAAGGTGAAATTCCGGCAGAATTAGATTCAGCAAGAACAAGGGCATTAGACAACTTTGTAAAAACTCTATTTAAAAACCATTTTTATGGAAATACATTCACAAAAATAGAAGAAAATCTAAATAAAATTACACAACAAGATGTAATTGATGCATATAAAGAAATTATGAATGACGGCAAAAAGGTACTTTCTTTTGTTGGTGATATGGATTTTGACACAATAGAAAATCTTTTAAATAAACATCTTGGGAATTTACCAAATGACGAATCTCATGAATGTGAAATTCCAATGCCACATCTTGAAAAAGCAGAAACCGTTGAATTCATAAAACCTGACGCAAACCAAGCTCAAATTTTCCAAGGTTGGCAAGTTCCGACAATAACATCTGAGGAATATCCTGCATTTGTAGTTTTAAATACTCTTTTAGGAGCTAGCGGATTATCTTCAAGATTGTTCTGTGAACTTAGAGATAAAAAAGGCTTAGCATACACAGTTAGAAGCTCTTACGAAATCTACAAAAAATGCGCAAACTTTAATATTTACATTGCAACAGAACCTAAAAACATTCAAACTTCACTTGATGGATTCAAGGAAGAAATCCAAAAAATCAAAGATGTTTTAGTTCCTGAACAAGAGTTGACTAACGCTAAAAATAACTATATTGGCAAATTGCAATTTATTACAGAAACTAACGCTCAACAAGCAAATCAAATGGCACACCACGCAATTTTAGGTATGGGCTTTGGTTTTAAAGATGAGTTAATAAACAAGATTAAGGCTGTAACTCCAGAACAAGTTCAAAATATTGCAAGAAAATATTTGAACGATGTTTCTGTAGTATCTATTTTAAGACCTTAACAGATAGAAAAGGTAGAAAGCGGGCGGACTTTTA
>URRM01000061.1 GCA_900550295.1 uncultured bacterium | reverse complement strand
GATATAATAATATTTTTTATTCCTATATATAATTTAAGTTTATTTATTCATAAAAATTGCCTATTTAGTATTGGCGTGGGTTTTAGGGTAAAAAGCCCCGCAAAAAACTTTTGCGGGGCTTAAAAAACTCTTATAACTATGTTCCATAGTATTCAATTGCTGCAATATCATCTTTCCAATTCATAGCGTCTCTGATTTTTGCAATTGTTTCTGGAAAGTGTTGTTGCAAGTATTGTGCTCTTGGTCCTAAGCAACTAACTTTTCCGTCAGTAAAAGTATTTGTAACGGCATTTGTTTCTGCTACAACTTCTGCTAATCCGCCCAATTCGCCTTGGTAGTGACCTTTTGCTTGAGTGAAGTATGAAACATGTTCACGTTCGTCGTCAGAATGATACTTATTAAATGTTTCACGTTCTTTGAAGAAAGTTTTTTGAATATCTTTATCGTTAGTGAATATTCTGCCGTCGCCAACAAGTTTATTGAAGAAGCCCTTTTGATTTTGTGCATCTTTTGCGTGTCCTAATTCGTGCAAGAATACAAATAAATCATCACCGATATTGATATTTTTTGTCACAGGGTTGAAGTATGATTCTAAAACATTCTTTTTACCTGTCATTCTCTTAATACTATCAACAGTTTCAAACAATTCTTCGCCTGGAACTTTTTTCAAAAGGTTAATTAATTCTTCTTTGTTTCCTTTACATTTTTTCTTGAAATTAATAGAAGTTTCTGTATTGTGGTGCAAATCTTTTACTGTTAAATTTTCATCATCAGTTGTAATATCGTATTTGTAACCATTTTTTGATGAGATAAAGTGATTTTTGTCTACGACTTCAAAACTTTGAGAATTAGACATTAAAATTTTGCCGTTTTTATCTGTAATTTTATAATCTACAATACGGTTGCCTTGAGGGTCATCTTCGTACAAGAATTGAGTTCTTGTGCCATTTTCAGATTTCATATCTTTTTTTATTGTTTGAATACCTGTTTTTTTATCAACAGTCGCTTTTGCAATTTGTTTTGTTTTTCCATTTGCATAAGTATACTTAACATCAAATGCGCCCTTGATTTCAGACGGAGTTGTAACTTCTTCTCTAAGCATTTTGCCGTTTTTGTCATTTTTAATAACTTTTTGTTCAACTAAAACAAAGTCACTTTCATCTCTGTCGTAATAACTTTTGTTTGTTGTTACTGTATTATTTTTAAGGTCTTTTGTTGTTGATTTCATTGTAAACTCATCTTTATCGTTTACTTTGTCAAAATCTGTATCACGGCTTGTTTTAGCAATAATATCGCCTGTTTTAGCATCAAATTTATATGAATAACCTAGAGGGAAGTTTTTATTTACGGCTTCATCTAATTTATTCATATCCTTTTTTGATACTTGCAAAGAGAATTCTTTATTTGGTTCAAACTTGTTTTGTTCAAAATGGTCAGGTTTTTGATTTGGCATCTTTGCAATCGCATCATTAACCTTGTCATAAAAATTATCGTCTTTTAAGTCACGACGCATTGCATAAACGACTTTCATATCGTTCATGTTGAAATTTGTATTGTCCTTAAAAGTATTGATTGTATCAACATCAATACACTTTACGGACATTGCTAATTTAAAATCTGTAACTTCGGCTTCGGAAAATCTTTTATTTCCGTCAGCGTCTTTCATTTGAGCAACTTCATTTGCTGCAATGTCAATAGGACTTGATTTTTTCTTAGAAAATGAAAAAGTATCTTTAATTGGTTCGTTTAAATTCGCTAAAGGTTTGTTTTTGTTTTCTTTTTGCGGATTGAAAGTTGGAATACTAAAATTAATTTTTCCGATGCCCATAAAAATTCCTTCACTATTACATTACTTATAAACGCATTTAGTAATTTTTTATTGCCTAAAAATACTAAATTTATAAGTGTAATATTTACAAAAATTTATTTAATTTGTCCTTTTAGTTCGTTTCTAACTTCAGCAAGAGGACTCTTATTTGGCTGGACAAGATTTGACCAGTATTTTTTTGCATAGACAAATGGGAATTTTGGAATCCAACCCAATTTCACAAAAATAGAAACTGTTTCTGCACCTTGAGATAGCATTAAATCGTCAATTGTTTGCTCATAGGCAGGGGAAATTGAAGCAAAAATCTTCAACAAATAATCTGTTGCCGTTACTACCGTATATCCAGTTCCGATACCGGTATTTATAAAAACTTGAGTCATTTTGAAATCTTGATTATCCATATTGAATTGAACAGAATCATCCGGAAGTTTTATAGATTCATTTTTAGAAATGCTTTCTATTTCATACCAATTGCCTTTATACTGAATTCTCAAAGTTTTTGGGTTCGGCATATATATAAAATCAAAATCATTATCTAAAATCACGTCGCCTTTGTTGTTATAAATTCCATATTTATAATTCTTACAAGTTAAGAATCTTCCGCCAAAAAGCGGATCAATTGATGTAAATTCAGGTGGAATAACGGCTTCACCTTTATCGTTATAAAGTCCATAATCTTTTTCATTACCTAATTTTGCAAATCGTCCAAAAATTCTTTCTACATGTGAATATTTTGGTTTGATTAGATAATTACCGTTACAATCAATCATTCCGAACTTGTTTTTTTCTTGAATAATCCAAGCATTTTCCCCTAATCGAATAAGTTTTTTATACTTTGCATAGACAACAACCTTATCCGATTTATCTTTAAGTCCATATTTATTATTTAGACTATAAATTGTCAAATCACTTACTTTATAAGCGTTTTCAGTCGATAGAGCAATTGACTGAGTACAAATTATTATTAAAAATATGACTAAAATTCTTTTCATATTAGTATAATATCATAAAATATGTTATAATTTGAACACTATGAACAAGCTCTCTTTAAATGCCAAAGTCGGTATAATTTCAGGATTAGTTGCAATTCTTATAATTGCAATATTAATTTTCACATACATTGTTGCACTGCCAAAGCTTGTATCTAACGAACAGTTTTTAAATTACCTTACACAAGCGGTAAAAGAACAAGTTGGAGCAGATTTAGTTGTTGAAAAGCCTGTTTTAAAAACAAATTTTTCACCTATTATAAATTTCAAAACTAATAAAATTTCGTTAATAAAAAATGGTAAAACTCTTTTAGATGTCGAGAATTTCGATACAGAATTTTCATTAGCAAAAATATTACAAAAGAAAATCATTCTAAAAAAACTGGGTTCAGATGAAATTTATGCAGATATTAATGCTCTTCAAACACTCTCTATGAAAGAGCCGGAAGAACAAAAAACTTCTGAATTTAAGGTAGATTGGTTAAGTTCATTGCTTTATGTAAAAAAATGTATGATTTTGTATAAAGCCAATGACAAAGTTTCTATAAAACTTTTAGCAAGAGATTTAGAAATTACATCAGAACGAGAACCAAAGCACATACATTTTGGCATATTGGTTGAAATTAATAATCAAAATGACAAACTACGTCTAGGTTTTAGAGATTTTGACAGGGTATATATAAAAGATAAAAAATTAATTGTAGATAATTTTGAATTCATAGTAAATCGCTCAAAAGTTTATGTTGATTCAGTTGCAGATGAAAAGAATTTTAATTTTAGAATTCATTCAAACAATTATGATATAAAAAGTATAGAACAATTTTTAAACTCTAACCTTGTAATTCCAAATGGTAGCGATGTTTTAGCTTGTTTCAAAGATTTAAAAGGTAACATCAAATTTAATTTTGATTTTACAAAAAAGGGCATGAACGGAACTGTCGGAGTTAACAAAATAGATTTCAAGCTTATTCCACTTGCGAACATGCCTATTTCCGTAACAGACGGAAGTTTAACATTGGACTCTAACAACATTGATATCAAAGGATTTAAAGGTTTTTATGACAATCGCATAGCAAATAAAGTTGAAATGTCCGGAGTTGTAAAAGACTATACTAAAAAAGCTGATACAACACTTGCATTTACCGGAGATGCAACAAACAATTTTGCAAATTACGTTTCAAAACTTGCTAACTGTAAATTGACTCTAAAAGGTAATACACCGTTTGCTTTAAAAGTTTTATATGATATTTCAGGAAAAGTTGAAGTTGCCGGTGGTGCAAAGGTTCCGGCAGGTTCAGATATTTTAATTGAAAATATGTCAATAAGCCCTAATAAGTTTGATAGAGCTTTAGGTATAAAGCTTATTTTAAAGGGTAACAATGTTGAAATTAAACACTTAAATTACTATATTGCTGACAAAATTGCAAATGATGTTGCCCCAACAAAACCTATGATTACGTTGAAAGGTAAGCTAAACGCAATGACCGGCGCTATCAAGGAATTAGAATTTGACATTCCTGAGCCGTTACCAAGCGAATTTTTCAATGTTATAGCAAGTCAAAGACTCTTTAAAAACGGGACTATTAGCGGTAAGTTGAAATATTTTGGAGAAAATAAACATTACCTTGATGGCAATATGACTATGAGAGGAGTAAGAATTTCCGGACAAAAATTATCTATAAAAAACGGAACACTTACAACAAATAGAGAAACTGTCCACTTGGCTGCTGACGGTCGTTTTAGACGTACTAATTATACCTTTGACGGAGATATTAAAAACGAAATATTATTCCCAATTATCGTCAAAAACATTAACTTAAACATTGATGATTTAGACGTAAATAGAGTTATCCAAAGTTTTGCCCCAAGAGATCCAAACAGACAAATTGATCCGAAACGTTTGGCAGAAATTAGGAAAAACGTTGTAAAGAGCAATGTTTCAACAAAATATTTTGAAGTAGAAGAAAAAACTCAAGCTGAGTCAGGAAATGAAGAACCTATTGTATTCCAACCAAATTTAGTTGCAATTGAAAAATGTCAATTTAACGTTAAAAAAGGTGAATACAAAGATATTAAATTTGGCAATCTTCATGCTAATTTAACCCTAACAAAAGCCGGCATTTTAGAGATTAAGTCAAATAAATTTGATTTTGCGGAAGGTATTTCTACATTAAAAGTATATTGCGACTTAGTAAAAGAAAAATACAGCATAAGACTTGGCGCAAAAGACGTTGAATCAAACTTGATAGCAACAACAATATTGAATTTACCTAATGAAATTTCAGGTAAATCAAAAGCTTTATTAGAATTCTACACAGACCATGATGCAAAATTGAACGGTTCTATCAGATTTGCTATAAATGATGGTTCAATTATGAAATTAGGACTCGTTCAATATGTCTTGAATATGGCAGCATTATTTAGAAACCCTATTGTTATGATTAGTCCTTCTACGATTGTTGATCTTGTAAATATTCCTGAAGGTTCATTTAAGCTTATTAATGGTGAAATGAAGATTAGAAACAATGTAATTGAACGAATGTGGATTAAATCATCTTCTCCTCAATTAAGTGCATTTATTATTGGTCGTATAGATTTAGAAACTTTTGATTCATCTTTGAGAATTTATACAAAATTCAGCAACAGACACAAGGGTTTTGCAGGTTTCTTAAGAGCATTCTCGTTAAACGCATTGGCTAAAAAAGCATCTTCATTTACATCTCCTCCTGAAGAAGTCAGCTATTATGCAACAGAACTTTCTCAATTACCAAAACTTGAAACCGGAGAACAAAACGCTCAAGTATTCTTAACAACTGTTGACGGAGATGTTCAAACTAACAACTTCTTGTCTTCATTGAAAAAAGTAAAATAACATATTGTAAACTCATGTTAAATGGGTGTTTTAGACAGTAAATTTATTGAACCTAAAATACTTTATATATTTATAAAGTAAAGGGTTTCATTTTCGCATGGGTACAATGCAAATAAATAATATAAAGGCTGTTAACAATATTGGTGTTAAAAACACTCAATCTCGACATTTTTTGCCTGCACAAAAACCTGATACTTTTGAAAAAGCAACTAATAAATTTAACCTTGACAATGCAATGGCTGAATTAAGCGAATTAAAAGGCATTACAGGGAAACCTAAATTTAATGAAGAAAAATTAGAATTTATAAAAGGTGAATTATCTAAAACACCTGAAAAGTGGCAACCATTCAGAACTTTAGTTCAAAATCCTAAAGTTATTAGTTCAATTGCTTGCGATTTCTTGGCAAAAAATACTGAAGACTTAAAAAATATTGCAGAAATTTCTCAAATAAAAGAGAATGATGCCCCAAAATTTAGCCCGTTAGAATTAAAAAACATTTCAA
Organism: uncultured bacterium; assembly: GCA_900550295.1. Classification (GTDB taxonomy): domain Bacteria; phylum Cyanobacteriota; class Vampirovibrionia; order Gastranaerophilales; family Gastranaerophilaceae; genus UBA6984. The sequence goes on along the minus strand of URRM01000061.1, from coordinate 3,387 downwards.
ATTCATTAGAAGGTAAACAACTTGAAAAGTTTAAAGCTCTTTCTAATGCAAGTTTGGGCATTGATAATTTAATCAAATTGGCTCAAAATGATAAACTTAAAAATACAGAAAAAGCTGTTGCTAAAGTTAACGAAATGAAAGCAAACTGTCCATCTAATATTCTGGATTTAAAACTGGATACAGATGAATATGACAATGATGCATTTGCTGTTACTGCAACTTTATTGGATGGCAAAAAAGTTGAACTTTTAGACAGAGATTTGAACAGAACTGCTATTGACGAAACCCAAAATATTACACGAAACGGCAAACAATACCAAATCAAAAAGAGCGTAGATTACAGAAACAACACAACCTCTAAAGTAACTCTTGAGATGAACAAAAAGTTGCCTCAACCTGTATTGATTAATGAAATTCGTGTTGTAAAAGACAAAAACGGCAAAAAGGTTCGTACTGAATATACTACTCAATCAGAGGTAGCCGGAGTTTTAAACATCAAACACGTTATGCCTGATGGTTCTGAAAAAATTATTTCATCTGCAAAAGTCGATAAAAAAACCGGAATTACAACTATCAAGAAAAATATGGAATCTCTTGATGGTACAAAAACTGAATATTTATACGAAGATGATCCTAAAGGTAACAGAATTTCTGATTACAAAATTACGGATAAAAACGGCAAAGTGTTATTAAACAACTCTTTAAGCTTTGAAGTTATCAATGACAAAAAATTTATTTCTTCTAAAAATGACCAAAAATACGAAATTACAGTTGAAGACAAAGCCATAAATGTTAAAGACATGAAGGATGGCAAAACTTCTACTATTAATTTTAAAAACTATATCAGCGGTAACCAAGACAAAATTCTTACTGTAATGAAAAAAATGCCTGGGGAAGAACTTATTGCCCTAAGCAAAAAAACAAAACAACTTGAAGGAATTGATGATATTCTTCATTCAACTTATGGCGCAGTAAACAAACGCATCAAAACAGGCGACAACTTGTTTGTAATGCTTCACGAACTTGGACACGCTAAAGATTACGGTGAAGTTGATGTAAAAGAAAAAGAAACTCTTACAAAATCTATATTCAATAATAAAAACGTAAACGAAATTTTTGAAAAAGAAAAAGCTCAATTTAATAAAGCATTTCCAAGCGCACAACGTGACCACATTAATTACTTCATTAAAACATCAGAAGTTGGTGACGGAATTCAAGAAGCAATTGCGGAATCTAATGCATTATTAGGTACTTACAACAACGACGACTTATTCTCAATTCGTTCACAATACTTGCAACAATACTTCCCAAGAACAATTGCACAGTTATCACACGAATTAAATAGGTAAAAGAAAAGCTGGAAAAATGAATAGTATTCAAATAACTGATGTAAATTTATTGAATAAATTAGGCAGCAAAAAAATTCAAACTTAATGACAAGGCCATTTTTGCCTGCGCAAAAACTAGATACTTTTGAAAAAACAACAAAATCTTTTAATATTGATAATGCAATTAAAGAATTAAAAGAGATTAAACATTGTTCTTTTAAAAATGAACCCGTTTTTGATGATAAACAATTAAAACAAATAAAAGACGAACTTTCTAAATCTCCGGAAAAATATGAACCATTAAAAACAATTGCAAATTCAAAATTTATGAAAGGTGATATCGCTTGTAAACTTCTAAAAAAAGATTTAGACAGTTTAAAAGAACTTGCAGATATTACAAATATAAAAAATAATGATTATTTTAAAACTCAACGATTTAAACCTAAAGATTTAGAAAAATTTGCTGACGAATGACGGAAATAAAAATGATGCAATAGAATTAATTAAAAAATTATCGGGCGAGGAATTACTTGCATTAAAAGAAAATGTTAATAAATTAAAAGTAGAAAAATACGTAATTACAGGTGGTTGCTATGAGTGTGAAACAAAAAATGTTTTATCTAATAATAACTTTGATACATTGTTACACGAATTAGGACATGCTAAAGACCATACATTAAAAAATGAAAAAAATAACATTAGAAATGGAAAAATCAGTTATGGAAATAAAAATGTTGTAAAGACATTTGAAGAAGAGAAAAAGTTATTTATAAAAAATTTTCCACAAACTCAAAGAAAACAAATTTGGTACTTTTTATCAGACGGTTTAAATGAAATAGTGGCAGAATCAAATATGCTAATCAACTACAATGCAAATGGTAACGGTATATCTGCACGTGCTCGAGTGTTACAGCAATATTTTCCAAAAACAATTGCACTTATAGCACAAGAACTAAATAAATAGTTTATCGTATTCTCGCTTAATTTCTTGAATATCTTGCCACATAAGCCATTTAGGAGAACCTTTTTCACGGCTGTCGTTTCTCAACAAATATGATGGGTGAAAAATTGGCATCATTTTTGAACCATAAGGTCCATCAAACCATTTACCACGGGCACGTGTTATTCCTCGTTCGTTCGGCAGCATTGTGTTTAGAGCAATATTACCACAGACAAGTATAATCTTAGGCTTTAAAATATCTAGTTGTGCTTGTAAATACTCTTTACAAGCCTCTTTTTCCTCCGGTAACGGATTTCGATTTTCAGGCGGACGACATTTTATAGTATTACAAATATAAACATCATTTTGACGAGATAAACCAACTGATGCAAAAATTTTATCTAAAAGTTGTCCGGCTTTTCCGACAAATGGCAAACCTTTTTGATCTTCCCAATATCCTGGGGCTTCGCCGATTAAAACAAGGTTTGAATTTGGTACACCGTCAGAAAATACAGAGTTGGTTCTGCTCTTTGCAAGCGGACATTTCTGACAGTTTTTACATTTTTCTCTAATTTGTTCAAGTTCCTCGTACATATGAAAATTATATTATAAAATTTTTATTTCGTATTATAATAGAGTAAAAATATACTAAGGAGGCAAAAATGTATCAATTATTTGTAGAAACAGAAACATCATTTGCGCCGGATTTGGCGGGCGAATTTAAAGAATTGGACGATGCAAGAGCAGCAGCAAAACAAGCTCAAGCAGAAAATCCGGATATAATGTATGAAATTAAAGAAACAGACGGACACGTAAACAATTATGGCGAACTAATCGCAACAGTTGTAGAACGTGGTTAATGTAGTCTAAAAACAACTTAGACCAAAAAGAAATCTGAAGAATTAGCTAAAATTAATTTAGAAAAAATAAGAATAAGATAGAATATATCGTAAAAACAAGCTGGTAAAAGATTGTTTGAACAAGGTAAATTAGACTCACCTCCAACAGCAAGTAACTGGGCTCAACATGATGTAGATGCTTTAGAATTATTTAAATAAGGGTTGTGCAAATCCAGTTTTGTACAAACAATAATAATGCTTAAAGGGCTCGGAACGGTAA
>URRM01000060.1 GCA_900550295.1 uncultured bacterium | reverse complement strand
GAAGGCTGCGCCTCTTTTTCTGTTAATTTATTCTAAATTAAATTTTTATTTAACTGTTGTAAACTCGTATTTTTCAGGTTGAATTGAACGTTTATAATCAACAGCAGGATTGCCGAACAACATAACATAAGCAATTTTATGTGTTTTAGGTATTTCTAAACGTTTCATAACTTTTTTGCTTAAAGGAATTGTCCAATAGCCCAAACCACACCATAGTGTTCCAAGTCCTAATGTTTGTGCGTATAATTCAAAATAGCTTAATGCAATTGTCGGATCGATGTTTTTGCAAGGTGCTTTTTTATTGACTGATACAATAATTGCATGAGGTGCATTTCTGAAAATAAAATCATTGTTTCGTTTCATTATTGCATTTTTGTAACTTTTTAATTTTGAACCTGAACCGAATGGCATAAATCTTACGATTTTTTGTAAATCTGTGTATAAATCATCTTTTACTGATTCCATAACGTTAACGTCTTCAATTATTGAAAAATGTAAGTCTTTGAAATTACAACCTGTTGGAACGTAATTCAACATATCTTTCAATTTTGCCATTTTTTCAGTATCAATATTTTCGTGTTTATATTGTCTGCAACTTCTTCTGTTTGCAATTAATTTAAACATTTCTTCTGAAGCTACATTAGCTTTTGTTAATGAGTTTTCAGGGTTTAAATCAAATGCTGAAATTGCACCTTGAGGGCAAATTGCAAGGCAGTGTTGGCAACCTAAACAGTTTGTTGCATTACTGTAAGGATATCCTTCTTCGTTAATTTGAATTGCATGAACAAGGCAATCTTTTGCACATAGCCCACATTTTACACATTTTTCTTTGTCTACTTTTAAATTTAACGGTGTTTTCATTTTTTACCTCTATTATTGGAATGCACACATTCTGTGTACTCGTACAAAGTTTGTTCTACCTGTAATTAATTTTGGGATTGAACCAATGATGATTACTCTATCATCCTTTTGGAATGTCGTTTTTTCAAGTAGTAACTTGTCTATTTTTTTCAACAAGTTGTCTGTTAAATCTACATCCCAATTTTTTAATGTTGGGTGAATATCCCAGTACAAGTTCAATTTTCTACAAGTTTTTTCCATATCAGAAACTGCAATTACAGGAACTTGTGGTCTTAATTTTGACAACAATCTTGTTGTGTATCCGGTGTGAGTGAATGCAAGAATTGCTTTTGCTCCCAAGTAATCTGCCATTTTAACTGCAGCACTTGCGATTGCTTGAGGAGTTGGTTCGTAATCTTCATTCATTTCTAAGTCGATGTTATAGCAGCAGAATGGGCTACTTTCAACATCTCTAGCAATTTTTGCCATCATTTTTACTGCTTCAACCGGATGCTTACCCATGGCAGTTTCACCAGATAACATTACTGCATCTGCGCCATCAAGAATTGCGTTTGCAACGTCAGATGCTTCTGCTCTTGTTGGAATTGGTTCTTCAATCATAGATTCAAGCATTTGAGTTGCTACGATACAAGTTTTTCTGTGGTTGAATGCAGATTCAATGATTTGTTTTTGAACCATTGGTACTTTTTCAGGTGATAATTCAATCCCTAAGTCACCTCTGGCAACCATTACAGCATCTGTTGCATCTAAAATTTCTTCAATATTTTCAACAGCTTCCGGTTTTTCAATTTTTGAAATTACAGGAATGTCTGCACCAAAGTGGCTGATATATTTTTTAGCTAATAATACATCATCTTTATCCCTTACAAATGATAATGCAATGTAATCTGCTTCGTGTTCAACGGCAAATTTAATATATTCAACGTCACGTTCAGTAATTGCTGAAACACTACCGGTTCCTCCCGGAACATTGATACCTTTTCTAGGTTTTAAAAGCTCGCCGTGTAAAACTTTTACATAAACTCTTTTGCCTTCTTTTTTTGTAACTTGGATTTTAATTTTTCCGTCATCAAGTAAAATGCATTCTCCTTCGTGAACGTCATCTGCAATACCTTTGTAGTCTACCGGTACAATTTCAGGATCAGTTTGTTCTAAACCGTATTCCAAAACTAATTCTTTACCTACTTCAAGTGGTATTGGGTTAATTAAATTTCCAACTCTGATTTTTGGACCTTGTAAGTCTACTAAAATAGGAATGAATACTTTTAATTTCTTTTCTATAGCTCTAATTTTTTCAATTGTTTTTGCGTGTTCTTCTGCAGTATTGTGAGAAGTATTTAAACGGAACATTGTAGCTCCGGCTGTCACTAATTGTTCAATAATTTCTTCTTCACTACTTGCAGGCCCAAGTGTTGCAACGATTTTTGTCTTGTTTCTTTTTTGTTTAATCATAAAATTATCCCTTATATAAAAATTCTTTTTAAATGTACTTTTTACACTTATATATTATAATCGGTAAATTTTACAATACAATAAGGCGGTCAAGACCACATCTTGACCGCCTTATTGAGTATTTTTATGCATTATTTTTTCTTTTTTGCTTTGTCTTGTGCTTGAATTTTATTTGCTAAATCTTTCACTGTCATTTCTTTAGCATCTTTTAAGTTTATATTGTAGTTCTTTTTCAAGAAAGAATCTATTTCTTTTTCTGAAACTATGCCATCTTTGTTTTTATCAAATCGATTTTGAACTTCACTTATAACTTTATTTGTTATAAAGGGTTTTCCAAAAATAGAAACAGAGCCTTTCAGTATATCTTTTATTTCTTTTTTGTCATAACCGTTACCGTTAGGATCATATTGTTTCATAACTTCTCCAACGTTGCGTTTTAGAGTTTTGTTATTTATGCCTGTTGTGTAATCCATTAAAAATTTCCATAATTGTAAATTGCTATAATATTATAAACTTATAAATAAGGAATTTATTGCATGTTTTTTAGAGTAACTTTACAAATTTATACATAAATTTCATATATTTAATGTATTTCTTATCTTAAAAAATAGGTTATACTCTTGCTATGACTGAAAATTTAATTAACGGAACAGAAAAACAAGTAGTTGATTTCTCAAGTGTAGCTATGTTCAAGGGTAATCCAAAATATGAACAAGCTATTTCTCGTATGACAGAAATCTATAAGACGGATTATGACAAACGTTCACCTTTTGAACGTGATGAACACAGAATTTTACATTCTACAGCATACAGACGCTTAAAGAACAAAACACAAGTTTTCTTTGCTACAGATAATGACCATATTTGTACACGTATTGAACACGTTTGTCACGTGGCATCTATTGCTGAAACAATCGCAAAAGTCTTAAAATTAAACTTAGAACTTGTTAATGCAATTGCTATTGGACACGATTTAGGTCATGCTCCATTTGGACATCAAGGTGAATATATTTTAAACGATATCGTAAATGAATATGGTATTCAAAAACGTTTTTGGCACGAAGGAAATAGTTTAAACTTCGTTGATAATTTAGAAACATTACCAGACTATCAAGGACATCAACAAAACTTGAACTTAACTTATGCGGTTCGTGATGGTATTGTTTGCCACTGCGGAGAAGTAAATGATAAAGTTTTGAAACCTAGAGATGAATTCTGCGATTTATCTGCAATTCAATTTGCAAGCCATTTGTCGCCATTCACATATGAAGCTTGTGTTGTAAAATTATCAGATACAATTGCTTATTTAGGCAGAGATATTGAAGATGCTTTGATTTATAACATATTAACAGAACAACAAAAGAAAGAGCTAGAACACATTATTCAAGTTGCATTCCCTAAAGAGAGATTGCAAAATGTAAGTACAAATATTTTGACATACTACTTTATTCGTGACTTATGTCAAAATTCTAACATTGAAGACGGCTTGAAGTTTACAGATAGTACATTTGAAATGATGAGAGTTATCAAGGCTTACAATACTGAAAATATTTGCGGGCATGATAGACTAAAACCTTTCAAAAAATATGCAAGGTTGATTATTGAAACTATTTTTGAAAAAGTTGATAAATATTTTGGTGAAGATATTTTAGGTGCAATAGAAAAAGAATCTACATTGTACCCAACATTAACATCTTATTTTAGAAAATGGTTAGTAAGATATACCGAAATAGCTTTGGATGAAAAAGAAAGAATGCAATGTCAAAACAAGGTTGTTTATGATTATAAGAGTCAACAATCTTATAGAAAAGCTGTAATTGACTTTATTTCGGCAATGACAGATAAATTTGCAATTAAAATTTTTAACGAAATTATTAGTTTCACATAAAAAGGATAGTTAATGAAATTAAAAATCTTGTCTATAGTGTCATTAGCAGTAGTAATGATGCTGTGTGTAAGTCATTTGGAAGCAAAAGCCTATATTGATTTAGATGAAAAAAATACAACACCTCCATATATAACAGGGGGGCAAATTTATGACTGTACTTGGTGGAATGAAGGCTTAACATAGGATTACTTTATAAAATGCAAGACACCGGCGCAGCATTGTCAATATTGAAAAATGGTACTTGAGGTATTTAATTGTAGAATTGATTTTGAAAAATATTGGTCTAAATAAAGCGACTTATTTTTAAGAAGATTATTCGTAGTTAAAATTATATAGTACTCTTTCGTAAAAATTTCCCATCTCCAGAGCAAATTGACAGATTGGCTGTAGCTTTGAATATAGAACCTAAAAACTTATTTGAATTTTACCACTTACAAGAGTTACCAGATTTAAAGGAAGATATTAATTTGATGCTTGATAAACTGACACAAGAAGAGTTGGTCTTAGCTTATAAATATATTAGAACTTTTTTATTGTGATTTGATATATCAACTTTAAAACGAATATTTTGCATAAAATAAAAGTTTTAAGTATGTTCAAAGATATCTTCTTTTAATTGAGTATCATAAATCTTCTGTTTAGCTTCCATAGGCTTAACCGGAGTAGTTTTTGCTATTGCGCTTGTATTATTAATATTTAAACTCACGACAAACAACTCTCTTTATTTATGATACCTTAGTCTTATTTTTCAGGTCGGCATAAAAAAATCTTTAATAGTTTAATTGTTGTTGTTTCATAGATTAAAGAAAAAAGGCGCCGGATTTTAAGCCGGCGCCTTTAATAACAACTAGGAGCGAAGCGGGAACCGCTTCGCTCCTAGTTCAAGTTTTTATAAAACTATCAGTTATTATTGACCGAAAGCTCTTGTTGTAACTTTTTTGTAGCCTAAAATGTTTTTAGTTGCTTGGTCAGCGTGTGATAATGAGTTGATTTTGCCGTTTTGCATAGCTTGTTTAACACTGCAGTTACCTAATGCAACGATACCAAAGTATGATGTGCAAGTTGCTGTACCCATTTTAGCTGGAGCAACAGAACCAGAACCTAATAATTGGTGAGTTGTATCTTGGTAAACGATACCAAATGGTTCAGAAGCTACTGCTGGCATAGCCATAACTGATAATAAAGCTAAAGTTGCGAATAATTTTTTCATGTCTTTCTCCTTTCAAAAAATTTGCTACTCTATAATTAATGTTCAAAAATTTAAACGTTAATATCGTTGGATTTTTAAAATAATCTTCGTAAAATTACATATCTCTAATCTTTTCTCTCTTGTTACCTCCCACTGTAAGCAAGTGTCCCTATAAAATGAAATATATCTTCTACGCATAAAAAGTCTACAATAATTAAATAAGTCATGTCAATAAATGTTAGAGATAAATATTAATAAAATGAAATACTTAGTTCTTGACTGATAGTTACTCTTAATTATTATAATAAAATAAAAGAAAAAGGAGTCGTGTAATGGAAGAAGTTAGATTAGATTTAAGAATTCCTAACGAGGAAAGAATGGCTGAATATATAAGAAGTTCACAACTGTGTTTTAAGATTAATAACACAATGCCGCAAACAGAAGAATGTAATAATCTTATTAAAGAGTTGTTTGGTGAAAATTTAGGTGAAAATTCGATGGTGAATCCTCCGATTTTTGTAAATCTTGCAAACAAAGTTAAAATCGGTAAAAATGTTGTTCTTATGAATGGCTTTCAATGTATGTCTGCCGGTGGTTTGGTTATTGAGGATGATACAAAAATTGCATTAAATTGTACGATTGCAACAAACAATCATGATTTTTATGACAGACCGGTAATTACTTGCAAGCCTGTTCATATAAAAAAGAATGTTTGGATTGGTGTTAATGCAACGATTCTCTCTGGGGTGACTATAGGTGAAAATGCCATCGTTGGAGCTTGCTCTGTGGTAACAAAGGATGTTCCGGATAATGCTGTAGTTGTTGGAAATCCAGCAAAGGTAATAAAATATCTAGATGCAGAAAAATTTAAAATTAGGTAATAGAATAAAATTAAATTAGAATACTAACATTGTAACAATTCTTTTGAAATTGGTTATTCTGTTTTTGATTTGTGGTATTTAATACTATAACTATAAGTCAAAGGATTGGCTTGTTTCAAAAAGGATTTTGTATTATGACCGAAACGATTTCAAATTCGAGCAATCAGTATTTGGAAAAATATAAGAGTGCTTTTAAAATAAACAAAACAAATTCTAATAAATCAAAAAAACTATCTAATTATTCTAAAAATAAGATAGATAATACAAAGTGTTCGAGTAATAGTGCAAAAATTGGTAGTCAAACCATATTGGCTAAAAAGGGGCAAGCCGGGTATTTAAAAGAAATGGACTTGGATGAAGACGGAAAAGTTTCATTAGAAGAGTTCAATGAATACTGCGAGAATAACGGTATCGGAGCAAAAGAAAAATTGGCTATGGTTACTGCAATGCTTGCTGCAAATAAAAATTCTAAATTGACAAAGGATGCAACAAAAGAGGAGTCTAAGGCGGATTCTAAAAATGACAATGCAGTTTATGCAAAAGAGGGTGACGAAAAATATGATGAAGCAATGGACGAAAACAGTAACGGTGTTGTAACTTATGCTGAATATTTGAAATATATAAATGAGAAAGATAAGACAAAAGAGTCCGAAAAATCAGATGAAAACGAAACTTTAGCAGAAGATAACAGTAAGAGTAATAAGCTTTCAGAAACTTATAACGGAGAAACAGAGCTTCCTTCCTTTGTAGAATTTGAAGCGTAATATATTACAAATCCATACTTCCGCTGTGGAATTCTTCTATATCTAGGGTGATATATTTTATTCGTTAGTTCGCAAAATGAGTATTTGGGAGTAGTTTGAATTACGAATGGTAGTATTATTTTCTACCCCTCAATCGCCCTATTTAAGCCAAAAAACCGAAATAATCGCACCATCTGTAATAATCAAACCACTCAATAAATATAACTTGACGGATAAATTTGAAAGAGGGAATGTTGGTATAATTTAGGTGTTGTTTGAATTTGAGGAACTTCCCTCAATTTAAGGAAATTTATCCTTTTTATCCTTTATTTATCCTTAGAATTATCCTTTTTTCTTTGCATGAGTGTAATTTTCGGCTAAAACTCCGACAGGGTTTAAATCTTCGCAAGGATAGAAAAAGGATAAAAACTTCCGAGTAGTGGGAAAATTGTTGTCGGATTAGTAAATCCGACGTAACTATTGCTGGACAAAACATTGATGAATTATTATAATTAAGTCATGAGTAAAAAGGCTTGGATTATTAGTTATATATTTGCAATACTAATAGCACTCTGTTATATTAGTATTTTTGAATATTTTGCGTGGAATAAATTTTTTCTAATTGTCATAGCCTGCTTCTTTCTTTGTTATCCGATAATTATAAGTAAAAGGGCAAAAGAAGTAACATATACTCGTGAACAGGATTTTATGTTTACACATATTCTTGTATTTTTAGGTACTGCTCTTATGTGTTCAATGTTTTTTCATATTATGCCGGAAAAAGACTATCTAATTGCTGTAACAAAAAATCTTGAAAAAGCTAATCAAATACAAAACTTTTTAACAACAAAAACAAGACCGACTGGCAGGTGTTTAGTACTTAACGATAACAACAATACATTTTCCTATGGTATTACAATTCGTGAAAATCAATTAAGTAAAAAAGATTCCATACAACTTCAAGCAGATTTATTAGATAGTTCAATTATGGATGATTCTATTAAAATTATACCTAATATTATATATACCAAAAATCATAAAAAATTGTTGGAAAGATTAGAAAATGAGTTAAGATGGATTATTTTACATATAAATGGGGTTGAAAGTGCGAGAGTTTCAATAAATTTAAATAACAAAGATATAAATTCTCCTGATACAAAAGTAAAAGATGTCAGTGTAAGTATTGAAACAAAACAAGGGGTAGATTGTAAAAAGATACATTCACAAATATACATGCTGATTGAACCTGCTTTTGAAAACCAATCTTCAACAGAAATTAAAATATATAACTCAACCCTTTTTCATGAAGCGAAACAGGAATACAAAAATAAAAATTATTTTAAAGCATTGGAGTTATTAGAAATATTAGAAACATTCGATTATCAGAATTTTCATAAGGATGTTGAATCACTAATAAAATTCATTAATATAGATGATAAAATAAAAAAAGAACCTAATAATTACAGACTTTATATAGAACGTGGTGATTTGAAAAATGTACCACTTTGGTCTATGTTTTGCTGCGATTCAACGTTTCTTTCAGATATAGAAGGAGCTATTGAAGATTACAATAAAGCACTTGAACTCAATCCTAAAGCTTATGAAGTTTATGAAAAACGGGGCAATGCTTGGGCAGAAGTTACTCAAAATCCCAATAGAACAATTGGTACTAAAGCATTACGGAATTCAGAAGATGATCAGCATGCTATTGCACATTTATGGTTATCTGAATTATTAATATCAATCTCAAAGATTTTGCGGATTTTAGAAGATTTGTTATTCTCTTTTGAATCCCATTCCAAATGTCCGATTTCCTTTTCTATTTCTTCTTTATGAGATGGATTTTTCCACTTCCCTAAATATCTGATTTGAACGCTAACGGAATTTCCGTAATCTTCAACTCTGAAATCAGAATTTGAAATATATCCGTCTGATTCAACACCTCGCCTCAAATTATATTTAAGGTCTGAAACTGTGCTATCCATAGACATTTTAGCTTTTGTTCTTCTTGGGTCTTTTTCTTTCTTTTCGGGTTTTATTCCGTTCTTTTTGTTTTCTGCACGTTTTGCACGAGCTTTTGCAAGAGCATCAAGCCGTTTTTGTTTAAGGTCTGATGCTTTTTTAGCATCTAATTCTTTTATTCTTTCTTGAATATCGTGCATAGCTTTGACTCGTTGTTCTACAGAGAGATTAGAATTCCCCGATATACTATTGTATAAATTTATAAGTTCATTTTTATCTGTGATACCTTCGCCTGTTGGCACTTTTTTAGCAGCACCGCCACCGCCTCTGCTACCACCTGAACCACGACCACCCATTATGACCTCGCTTTCTTAAATTTATTCATGTACGGTTCGAACCAACGGAGATTTTTATATCTGTCAAGTTCGCTCAACTTGTTTCCATAAATCAAAATTTCTTTTGGTTCAAGTTGTTTTAGCATTTCTTTAAAACCTTGTATAAAGAGGGTTATAGCGTTTTTGTCATTCAAAACACCAACCGTTCCAATTGCAACAACTGAATGTTTTGGAATTCCTAAAAAGGCATATTTATAGCTTGATTCATCAGACCAACTGACTGTCGGAATAACTTTTATTCCGTTTTCTTGCCAATATCTTGCACACCATCTGTTCCTATAAACTTGCCAAATTTGGAAAGCTTCGGGGTAATTTGTGTACATAGAAAAATCAGGAGACAATACTCCATCGTATTGTTTTAAAACTGCAAGCTGTGAGTCTGCGTTTTTCCAACACCTCTCAAAACGGTAGTCATCCAAAAAGAAGTGTGCCGTTCCATTCCTGTTTTTATCAACCCTGTAGGGGATGAGTTCCTTTATGGGAAACTCATCCG
>URRM01000059.1 GCA_900550295.1 uncultured bacterium | reverse complement strand
CTCAATTTTAAATATTATAGAAATTGCAAAAGCGTTGGATGTTGATATAAATATATTGATTAAAGGAGTTTAAGAGTTTTAAAATCGTTTATAAAACAAGGCGCCGAGGTGTTTTCACCTCGGCGCCTTGTTTAAATTATTTATTCTTCACTTGAAGTTTCTTCGTTTTCAACTTCTTGTTTTTCAGTTTCATCAGAGTTTTCAGAATTTTCAGTTTCTTCTTTTACTTCTTCTTCAACATTTTCTTGTTTTTCTTGAGATTCAGAAGTTTCTTGTTGTTTTTTCTTTTTATTTTTTTTCTTCTTTTTCTTCTTTGGTTTTTCTTTTTCTTCTGTAGACGATTCTGTGTCGTTTTCATCCGAATTTTCTTTATCTTCTGCGTTGTCGTCTTGTTCTTCGACTTCAACTTCGATTTCTTCTTCAAATTCTACATCTTCGTCATCTTCGTCGTCAGAATCTTCATCTAATTCTTCTGCTTTTTCAACCAATTTAGCAATTCTTTCTTTTTCAGCTTCTTCTGCTTTAATTGCTTCTTCAATTTCGTCTTCGTCTTTTGCTCTAACTACAGGAATTGAAAGCATTAAAGCTAATTGGTCGTCTTCAGGAGTGAAGTTTAATTCCAATAACTCTTTATCCATTACAACGTATTTAGAAAGAAGATCTATCATTTCACCTCTTAAACGTTCTAACAATCTTGGATTTAAGTTTGTTCTATCTTGCATCAAAACCAATTTCAAACGGTTTCTTGCAACATTTTTTGTTTCTTCTTTTTCTTCAGACTTTGTAAAAAAGTCCACAACTTTGTTATATAAATCTGCAAATATTTCTTTCATTTTCTACTGCTCCTTTTTCGCAAAAAGGTTTTGAAAGAAAGCCTTTATTTTTGAAATTAAATCTTTAGGTTCGTCTATGTTTAAGAATTCAACAGTTTCACCCATAATTCTTTTTGCAACATTTTGATAAGCTTGACCAGCTAAAGATTTTTCATCATTAACGATTGGTTCACCTTTGTTTGTTGAAGTAATAATACCTGTATCTTCAGGAATAATACCAATTAAGTCACAAGAAAGAATTTCAACAACATCTTCAACGCTCATCATATCATTTGTTTTAATCAAATTTGGACGAACTCTATTTAATAACAAGTTATATTTTTCGATGTGTTCTTTTGATTCCAAAAGACCGATAATTCTATCTGCATCACGAACAGCTGACATTTCAGGAGTTGCAACAACGATAGCTTCTGTAGCACCTGCTGTAGCGTTTTCAAAGCCTTGTTCAAGACCTGCAGGGCAGTCAACAATAATAAAATCATTGTCTTCTTTTAATTCTTCACAAATAGATTTTAATTGTTCACCGGTAATTGCTGTTTTATCTCTGGTTTGAGCAGCAGCTAAAAGACATAAGTTTGGATTTTTCTTGTCTTTTACTAATGCTTGTTTTAGTTTGCAACGTTCTTCTACAACGTCAACAATTGTATAAACAATTCTATTTTCCAGACCTAACAACAAATCTAAGTTTCTTAAGCCTAAATCTGTATCGATTAAAACAACCTTATTTCCAGCTTTAGCTAAAGCTGTACCAATGTTTGCTGTGGTAGTTGTCTTTCCTACACCGCCTTTACCAGACGTAATTACGATTACTCTACCTGTCATTATTTCTCCTTACTTTCGTATGTTGTAGTTATAACTATTGATTTACCGTCGATATATGCTTCTTCCGGTGTGAATGAAGGTGATTTTTGAACGAATGGAATATTTTCAGTATTAACACGTCTTGCATAGCAATTAGCAATTCTCAATTGAATAGCATTCATTTTTAATGCTCGGATTCTGGCATTTACATTACCATGAGAACCTGCTTGAGCAATACCGCCCAAAACACCCCAAACTGTAACATCACCTCTTGCAACAATTTCACTTCCCGGGTTAGCATCACCAATTACAACAATATTACCGTCTGATGTAATTGTTTGACCTGAGCGAAGTGTTTGGTGCAAATATAAAGTTGGTAATTTTTCAATATTTTCGTTATCTTCTTTTTCTTCTAAGTTAGGAACTTCATCCTCATCCATTGCAGCATAAGCACGCATATCATCTTCTTTTAAGATACCTTCTTCGTGTGCTAATTCTTGAAATGCCATATCATGGTCACTTCCGCTGAATAAGTCAGGTTTCTTTGTTAATGCTTCAAGTTCTTCTTCTGTTGGTTCAATTTTAGGAATTTCAACTTCATTTTTCAATTCTGAAATCTGAATATTTAAAGCATCAGCTGCGCTTTTTGTTGCTTCTGATGATGAATCAACAAATTCTAAAATTGAATCCATAGATTCGATTAAAGCTTTAATACTCAACAATTGAGATTGAGTTAAGTCAATACCTTCTAATTTCAAGCAAATCTTTTTATCTTTTGCTTCCGGCATTTCTAAAATAGAACTAAGTTCATAAATAACTTCAGCTGCATTTTTAGCATTACTCAAGTTAACAATAAAACCGTTTTCAATAAAACCATTGTCTAAATTATCCAAAATATTCTTCCTTTGCTATTTTATATAATACTAGTTTTTATACGAGTAGCATAACGTAAATAAAGTTTAAGTTCAAGAAGATAATTATTTAGGGCATGCCTAATTAGGCTAAAAAGGGCATGGATTTTGGAAATATTTTACATTTCTTAACTAAAAACGAAAACATGGAAACATGCACCAAGCATGGGTTTCCATGTTTTCGTAGGCGCTAACCATGTCATAGAGCAAAAGTCATGCTTATTGATATACCTACAATTCAGCGATTATGCATGTTCAAGGGATATGTTGCGAAATGTGAAAATAGGGCTAAAATGCCCTTGCAAAAACGCTTTGAAATTTTACAATGTATATAAAGCAAGTGAACATTGCTTTGTGGGTAGTGGTTAGGCATGACAAACAGTCTACGCCTAGCAAAATATATTTCATAATCAAATAAAAAAATAATACTTGGAGGAAATACATAGTGTTTAGAAGTCGTGATATGGGACGAGCTGTAGCCGTTAGAAGATGGACACCAACAGCGTTAGATTGTTACAAACGTGGTTGCAATTGTGAAGGTTGCTTCTATAAAGATTTCTTTTCCGGCTCATCTCAAAAATGCCAAATGAAGGCTTCTGTATTAGAATTGGTAAGAGTTTTAGGTACTCCAAACGTAGAATTACAACAAATCATTTCTGATTAATTATGTTTACAATACATAATTGATTAATTGATTTTAATTTTTGTTTCTAGTATTCTATCTATAAATTTGTAAAATAACATTGGAGGCTTAATAATGCGTATACACGTTAACGGAAGAAACATCGAAATCACAGAAGCTATCAAAGCTTATGTAAAAGAAAAAATTGGTAAAGTAGCTACACACTACGACCAAATTCAAGGTATTGAAGTAATTTTATCAGTTATTAAAAACCCTGCTGCTGCTGAAAAACACATCGCAGAAGTTAGATGCAACTTAGACAAAGTTAAAATTCACCTAGAAGAATCTGCTGAATCTATGTATGCAAGCATCGATTTATTATCTGATAAATTATTAAGACAAGTTCAAAAAGTTAAAGATAAAGCTTTATCTTCTAACAAAGCATCTATCAGAATGGAAAATGTTGACAACAACGAAGAAGAAGAAATCGAAGTTGTTGAAGCTATGCCAGAAGAATAGGGCAATATGATTAACGGTAAAAAAATTGTCGTTATCATGCCTGCATACAATGCAGAACATACTCTAAAACAAACTTACAATGAAATTTACCGTGAATTTGTTGATGAAATTATTTTAGTAGACGACAGCTCTTTAGATAACACTAAAGAGCTGTCTAAATCTTTAAATATTACTACTATTGTGCACAAAGAAAATAAAGGGTATGGAGGCAACCAAAAGTCTTGTTATCTTGCCGCTTTGAAGGCAGGGGCTGACATTGTTGTTATGTTGCATCCTGATTACCAATATACACCTAAACTTATCCCTGCAATGGTTTCTATGATGGCTTTTGAACAATATGATGCCGTTATGGCTTCTCGTATGCTTGGAAACTCTGCTCTTAAGGGTGGAATGCCTTTATATAAATTCATTGCAAACAAGTTTTTAACAGGGGTTGAAAACTTCTTTTTGGGTGAAAAATTGTCAGAATACCACACCGGTTTTAGAGGATTTACAAGAGAAGTTTTAGAAAAATTACCACTTGCAAGCTGCAACGATGATTTTATTTTTGACAATGAAATCTTAGCGCTATTATTTTTTAACAATTACAACATTGGCGAAATTTCCTGCCCTACAAAATATTTCAAAGAAGCTTCTTCAATCAACTTTGTACGTTCTTGTAAATACGGCTTTGGTGTTTTAAGTGTAAGCATACTTTACAGACTTGCAAAAATGGGCATAAAACTTGGTATCTTTAAAAAAGATTGTAAAAAATTAGATTTAAACACCGAACTTACTTATTATTACAAAGAACATTAATTATTTTTCGTTTAAATCGTCTTTATGAAACTTCTTTTTAATTACATAAATTGATGTTGCAAAATACATCCAGCAAAGGAAAATTAACCATAAGAAATCGTATCTTACATTCCAAAATGTTGCGTTCATTTGGTTAACTTTAATAATTCCATCTACACCACAAGTTGCCGGAATAAAGTATGCAATTATATTTAACCATTGCGGAATAGCCTCTTTTGGCCATATTAACCCAGGGAGAAATATAAAGATTAAAGAGGTTACAACCAATATCAACAACGAAGATTCTCTCTTTTTAAAGTAGTACGAAATTGTATGAGAGAATAATGCTGCCGAATAAAACATTGGCAACAGAATTAAAATCAAGGGTAACAGGTTATACGACATCGGATACTTACCGATTGCAGGATATATCAAGAAATAGAAGATTGAATAAAACATATACAACAATACATATGCCGTACATCTTCCAAGCAACGTAATCGGAACATCTTCCTCTTTTTTACAGTAGTTTTCTTTTAATTCATGCCTTGTACCTTGCATTAAACCGATACCTACAACCAAAGTTTGGTGCAAAATTAAAATCAAAATTACAGGATATACGTATGTTTCGTAACCTCCCGCAGGGTTATAAAGTGGCACTTGTACAAACTCAAAAGGCTGTTTTACGGTCATTGCAACATCTTTTGACATTCCTTTTTTAAGAAGTTTTCCTATTTCTATCTTTGCGCCATAATTTATTGCAGTTTGAACAACAGCCGAATAAATTGTCTTGTAAATAATCAAATAACTTGAATCTGCATAGGTTGAAACTACAGCTTGCGAACCTCTTTTAATTTCTTTTTGAAAATCACGGGGAACGATTACATAGCCCTTAATATCCCCCTTATAGAACAGGTGTTTTGCCTTATCAATACTAACAGGACGTGAAACAACGTCAACCGAATCCGTAGCGTTTAAGTTTCGGATAAACTCGTGTGACATTTTTGTTCCGTCAAAATCTACAACACCAATAGGTGCTTCTTTAATAATTTCTGTTGAATATGGCAACATATAAAAAATAGAATAAGCTACAACACCAATAATCATTATCAGCATTGCACCGGATTCTTTGCGGAATAAATCAAATTCATCTTTTATGATATCAATAAATTTTTTCATCATGATTGATACCACCTTTTTTCATCCATAGCCAATTTCTTAAGTCTGATTAAAGACAACAAGCCCAAAGCAGACAAAAATAACATTGCATTTATATGTTTAAAGTCATAAATAATCGGAATTTGTCTTAAAGATTGGTCAATCATCACTTGAACCCAATAACTTAACGGTAAAGTTGCGCTGTAAGCCTTTGCAATCCAGGGCATAACCATTACAGGATAAGTTACACCCGCAAACGCAAAACCCATTGCTACATAGAACGCTGCGTTGCTTAAACCGTATCTGAAATTACCATTAATTGAGATAAAAACATTTGCCAAACAGCAACAAGTAAAAATAAACATTAACGTTGACAAAATTCCCATAAACCAATCGCCTGTGTATGGAATTCCCATTATTATAAAATATGTGCCGAATAAAATTGCAAAAAGCATAATAAACAACCCAAAATATGGAATTAATTTACCGAAAAATGCTTTTATTATTGAACCATCTGCAACCTTTAGCCATTCCTTTGTCGTACCATACTTAAATTCGGTACCTAATGCCCACAACATTGTCAAAATTAAGTGAATTTGCAATATATGTCCAAAAGCAACGATAGAAAGGAAATATTGGTAATTAAAATAAGGATTTGAGCGAACATGTTCGCTAACTCTAATCAAGTTAGCCTGTTTAATCGCTTCATCCATAGGTAATCCCCTCTTAGAACGAATTGATGCATCAAGCCCTACCATCATAGTCTGAACAAGCATAGTTATGTCTTTTGATATAATTCCACCGATTAGAATTCTTTGGTTATTATAATAAAACAAAAGTTTTGGCTGTTTTAGTCTATAAATATCACGTTGAAAATCACGAGGAATAGCCACAAAAGCGTACACTTTACCCTCTGTAAGCAATTGACGACCTTCTTCAAGGCTGGTGACATTATATTTTATAGTGCAAGAAGGAAGAGCCTCCAAATCTCTTATGAACATCCTTGAAAAAGTTGAATTGTCGTCATTCAAAACCGCTATCGGCATATCTGTTGGCGAACCTTTTGAAAAAATCATACAAATTACCAAACACATTGCCAATGGCATTATAAACGCAATCGTCCAAAACAACGGCTCTTTATAAATTCTTTTTATTTCTCGTTTTACAACTTGTTTTAATGACATTATTTAAGTTTCTTCCAATCAAAAACTGCACTCATGCCGGCACGTAAACCTTCTACTTTTTCAACAGGCACTGCACGGACTTCAAAAGTTTTCATATCGAAATCGCCTTTTGCTTTTGTTGCGCGCCAGTTTGCAAAATCACCCATTACAGAGATGTAATTTACTCTGACTTTTACAGGTTCTTTGCCCATTGCAGGAATTTTTACGTTAAACTCTGTACCGTCTTTAATTTTTGACAATAAATCTTCTCTTAAATTGAACACAACCCAACAGTCATTATCGTCAACAATCGTAACTATCGGATATCCTGCGCCGACAAGTTCGCCTTCTTCAACGTTAATTTCTGTAATTACGCCATTAATTGGAGCAACTATTGTATTTTCTTTTAAGTAAGATTGAACCTCGTCGTTTGCGCCCATAGCACGTTTTACGTTTGCTGCAGCTGAAAGTTTATCTTCCACACGGCTACCTGTAACCAACATGTTGTAATTGTCTTGTGCAGCTTGATATTTCGCTCTTGCCTCATCAAGTTTTTGAGTCGGAATTACACCTTCATCATGTAATCTGTTCAATCTGTCAAAAGTTTTTTTAGCCAAATCTCTTGATGCTTTTGCCATACTAATTTGCTCGTTTCTGGCACCATTATTAACTTTTTCTTGTTGTGCCAAAGCTAATTGAACTGTCGCATCAACTTGAGCCGCTTTTGCATTAATTTCAGGAGCATCAAGAGTAATCAGAACATCGCCTTTTTTAACTCTATCACCTTTTTTACAGTTTAACTTTTCTATACGACCTGTAATTTTTGATGCCAAATCTACCGTTTTAACATCAACTTCACCTTGTAAAAGCATTGTATTTGCTTGCATAAATGCATAAACACAACCTATTACGGCTAAAATTACCGCTAAAAAAAAGATTCCTGTAATTGCTTTTTTACTCATATTATCCTCGCTTAAAATTTTTCTGTTTTAGAATTAGACACATAGTTTAAAATAGCCTTTGTATCGCCGTTTGTTTTTAATAAATCTGCCAATGTTATGTCGTAGTTATAAATTGAATTTAATCGCTCAATTTTAACTTTAGACAACATCATTTGTGCATCCGTAACTTGCAAAGAGGTTCCAAAGCCTTCCTTAAAAGCTAAAGATGATGTTCTTAATGCTTCTTGTGCATTCTCAATTGACTTTGATGAACTGTCGTATTGTTCTTTATATTTCATCAACTCTTGATATTGTTTCACAACAAGACTTTCAAGGTTATACTCTGCATCAGAGATTTCAAAATCTACCATTTTTCTTTCGCTATTTGCAGCTTTTACATCGTTATATCTTGAAAAACCGTCAAACAATAACCAGTTTGCAGTTCCGCCTATTGCAGCTCTTGGAAATGCTTCCGATAAATGGCTTGCAGCTGCTACGTCATAAGCAAAAAGACTCAATGTTGGAGAATAATTAGCCATTTTTGCATGATATTTTGCATTCAAAGCTTTTTTCTTTGCTCTCAACTGTTTTAGTTGAGGGTTATTTGCTTTAACATTTTCTTTCATTGCAACAATGTCGATTGTGCTATCGTCATAAACGAATAACAATGAATTTGGTTGAATACAAACATCTTTCAAATTTGCATCTTGTGCCTTAATCAAGGTTTTCAAACCTTCTTCTATTACATTGGCATCTCTCAATGATGCCTTATAATCACGCATTGCATCAGCATATGCAACTTCTGCGTGCAAGCGTTCTGATTTTGAAATTATACCTTCTTTTTCTAATAATTTTGCATCCTTTAAGTGTTTTCCAATACCGTCTGCAACTTGTTTTCTAACTTCAACAACATCACGTGCCATTCTCAAGCCGTAATAGCGTTTTACAAGTTCTAATGTCAATTCATCTTGAACTTCTCTATATTTTTCATTAGAGGCTTCTAACTTAGCCCTTGCTGCTGCGTGGTTTGATAATAATTTACCACCTGTAAAGATGTTCCAAACAACAGCTCCTCCTGCAGTAAATACATTTTGATCCTGAATTAAAGTATTTGCACTAAATGGCACAGTCATTACTTTACCGCTTGAAGTTAAAGTTAAATTGTCATCAAAATGAATATAAGTTGCGTTCAAAACAACTTTTGGAGAGAATTGTCCCAAAGCAGAACGTTTTTCAAACTTCATTTGTTTAATCAATTCGTTATAAGCCTTTAATTTGTTATTATTTTCAAGCATTAATTCATAGGCTTGTTCAAATGTTAAGTCAACACGTTCAATTCCGCCTTTTTTAACCTCTGCACTAAATACAGGTTGAACTAATAGAATTCCGGCTATAAAAAATAAACTTAATATCTTTTTCATTACACTCCGACCAATCGTAAAAATCTTTCTATAATTTCGTCTTTTTTCAAAGATAAATTATCTTCTTCAAAAGAATTTTCAATATAACAGTTAATTATACCGTCAAAAATTGTTGCCAAAAGGTATGCCTCGTTATCATCCATTGGTTTCAAATCTTTTATAATATCAGCACAATATTGGTAAACTCTTGCCATAGGGTGTTCTTTACGTCTTGAAATACCACGTAAGAAAAATTGGTTATTCTGCATATAACCTTTGATTGTCGTTTTGTTTTTTTCAAAATATTTAATTTTATAATCAACAACCATCTTCAATTTTTCAACAGGAGTATTTGAATCTGCACAGTGCTCTTTAATTTCCTTATAAGCTTTATCGATTACAAATTGCAACCAAGCTAAGAACAAGCCTTCTTTAGACTTAAAATATCCATAAATTGTACCGACACCAATACTCAAGTCTTTTGAAATTTTATCTATCTGAGTTTTTTCATAACCCAATTTTTTGAAATACTCACTTGCCGTATCCAATATCAAATTTTTCTTGAATTCATCAACTTTTTGGTTCATATTAATCATATTAGAATATTATTCCAAGTCAGAATAAAATTCTAGATTAAAATTTTAATTCTTTACATAAGTAAATAATTTTGGAGGGTTAGCATAACATTAATGTGAGGCTTTATGCATAAGATTTTTATTTATTCGGACATATTTACAAAACGACGGC
>URRM01000058.1 GCA_900550295.1 uncultured bacterium | reverse complement strand
TTACACTCGGCGCCTTTTTGTTTGACAAAAAACTTTTAAAATAATTAACCTTCCATTACAGAAATACTTGTAATTCCTGAATTTCTGGCGTTATCCATTAATTTTACAACAGCACCATGAGTCGAATTTGGTGCTGATTGAATTAACAACCCATCCGGCTTATCTTTAGAAGCACTTTTCAAAACTGATTCTAAATCTTGTTCAGCAACCTCTTCATCATTGATATAATATTTATTGTCGTCTGTAACTTGAACATTCAAAATTTTAGTATCCTTTTGAATATTTTCTTCTTTAACAATTTCAGGAACTGTCAAATTAAGACCTTGGCTATCCAATAATGGAGCAATAACCATCATAATGATAAGCAATACCAAGAAAATATCTGTCAACGGTGTGATATTAATTTCATTAAAACAATCACGTTTATTTCTAGCCATAATTATTCAACCCATTCTTCATCATCTGTTGGAATGCTACTTCTCTTAACAGGAGTTCTATCTATATCCATTGGAGAAGAAGTTTGCATTACATCATCAGACGACATACTGTCATTTTTTAATTGATTTTGTTGTTTTTTGCTCAAAGGTTCGCCGGCTACGATTAATTTTTCATACCCAGCATCTTGAGCTGCATCCATAATTTGTAAAACAACGGAATTTTTAGCATCAGTATCAGCCTTAACAACAACCTCTTTCTTTTCTAAAGTTGGAAGTAATGCCGATAATTCAGATGTTAAAGCACTTGAAGAAGTTTCTTTACCGTTAATATACATCAAACCCTCTTTTGTAACTGAAACAGTACAATTTTTTTGTTCAATAGAAATACCGCTGTTAATTTCCGGAATATTAATACTGTTATCCATTGATTGGAAAGTAGGCGCTACAACCATCATAATGATAAGTAGTACCAAGAAAATATCCGTTAACGGTGTAATATTAATTTCAGTAAAAAGAGCTTCTTTGCCCTTGTTTGTCTTCATTGCCATTGTTTAATAATCCTTATAGAGCAATATTTTGTGATGATTGAACTGTTGTTTCATCGTTAGAATCAACAAAGCTCAAGAATAATAATTTGATTAAGTTGAAATCATCTTCATAACGTTTAACAACTGATTGGAAATAGTTGTAGAAGATAACTGCAACAATCGCAACACCTAAACCGAAAGCTGTAGCGATTAAAGCAGAACCGATACCCATAGCAACTGCTGCTGATTGGTTACCTTGAGTTGCCAAATCTTGGAATGTGTACAAGATTCTAACAACAGTACCAAACAACCCTAAGAATGGAGCAACACCACCGATTGTACCTAGAACTGTTAAGTGATTTTCTAATTTTCTTGATGCAAGAGCTGCAGCGATATCAAATGAACGAGAGAAACCTGCTTTTTGTTCAGAGAAGATTCTTACAGCTTCTTCTGTAACTTCACCAATTACACCACCTAATTGAATTGATAGATTTTGAGCACCTGCCATGTTGTTTTTAGCCAATTCTTTTTGTAATTTAGGAATGAATTGAACTACATCTCTTTTGTTTTTACCATAAAAAGAGTATCTGTTGATTGCTACTGTAACAACCAAAATTGAACAGATTAAAATTGGTGTTAAAACTGGCCAATCTAGTTGAATTGAATGTAAAATTAATTCCATGTTTTTTGTCCTTTATCCTTTTTGTACTAACTAAATTTATTTTTTATTAACTTATTATCTATAACTTGCACCAAATACGTTGTAATCAAATGTAAATTGAATATCTACGCTTTGACCTCTAAAGTTTGCTGGTAAAGGTCTGAATGGCGCTGTCAATTTAACAGCTTGCATTGCTGCATTATCTGCCGATGCTAAACCTGAAGACTTATAAACCCTGCAAGATAAAAGTCTTCCGTCACGTGCAATCTTGAATAGCAATACTACACGTTTACTTTCGTTTCCTTTTGGTGGATCCCAATTCATCTTGATACGACGTTGTAAATCTGCCATGTATGGTCCGAAATCCGGTTGAGCAATAGCATCAATACCTGGTCTACCTCCACCACCGCTTGGGTTTCCGTAATTACCGGTACCTCCTCTGCTTGCTCCTGAACCTCTTGAACCAGTACCATAAGAAGAACCTGTTCTAGAACCTGATGCAGAGCCTGAACCTGAATTATATGTAGGTGCTAAAGATGGATTTGGAGAATATCCGCCACCTGCATGTTTCCTAGCTGTACCACTTCCACTTACAGGACCTGTCGAATATTTGCCTGTATTATGTGATGGTGGAACCGGAACATTAAACGCTGTTTTTGGTTTAGTTGTAACCCTTGGAGCAGCCGGTTTTGTAGCTGAAGGTCTTACACTTGGAGCAGCCGGTCTTGGTGTTGAAACCTTTTTAGCCGGAGTCTTTGAACCACCTCTTGTAGCACTTTGTTTTACAACTTTTTTATTTACAGTTTTCTTTGGAGCAGGATTTGAAACTGCTTTTTTAACTGCTTTCTTTGGAGCAGGAGATGCTTGTTTTGGTTTTGCTGTTTTAGCCGGTTTTGGAGAAGGCATTGAAACCTTACGTTTAGGATCATTTACCCCACCACCACGAGAGTTCATGTTTGAACGGTATGGTGTTTTCATATTTCTTGGAGTTGCTTCTCTATCAACCAAAACAAACTCAATATCATTCATTTTTGGTTTTGGTCTTTCAGCCATAAATAAATTTATGCCTAAAAGCATTAAAATAAAACCAATTAAAGCTATCGCACCAACTACCGCAGGGTGCAATATTAATGATAAAACAAAGGCTTTCTTAATTGAAATATAGTCTTTGGTATCTTTGATAACTGCCGGCGTTGTATAACCATGCTGTTGTTCGTTATCATCTTCGTCTATTAAACTGTTAATATTTCCTAGAATTGACATTTTATATCCCACTTTTTATTTCATACTCTTACAAAAAGTATAAAATAATTTATTCCCTAACCTTCTAATCCTCATAGCTATATGCTGAAGGATTTACTGTAATTGGCTGTTTCAAAATTATATCCACACGAGAGTTTGCAGGTATTGAAACAGGATTTCCTTTTTGAGTGGCAGCCTTAACTGCACCACCACCTGCACCAACTGCTGTACCTAAAGCAGCACCTTGACCTACATTACCGCCTGCTAACGCACCAAAAACAAGTCCTGATAATGCACCTGCCGCAGTACCTAAAGCCATATTTTTTGCATATTCTTTAGTAACATCCATTTTTGTGCCACCAACAAGAATTCCGGAACCGTCACTTGTTTTAATTACACCTGAAATTGGAATTTGAATGCCATATGGAGTTGTAATTTGTGTAAACAAAATTTTAACTCTACCATTCATATCACCATATTTAGCTTTCGACAATTCTGTTACTGTTCCGTAAACAGTACTTCCTACAGGAGCAATCATCTTACCGCTATAGTAAAAATCAGAACCTAAAGCTAATTGTACGGCTTGACCTTTTACCAAAGTTTCTGAACCGATTTCAGTTGTTGTTACAGCTGAAACAACAGCACCTGCCGGAACGCTTACTACAGAACCTTTTAATGGTTCTCCTGAATATACTTGAGATGATGAATCATACTGATAATTTGAAGCTGCAAATGAAGCATTCATCGTAATAAATGTTGCGATTAAGATAAAGCTAATTTGTTTTTTCATATCACTACCTCATAAAAATATACAATAATGATATTTTATTTATTTTCTTTAATCGTGTCAATTTGTTAAGGTATGTGTAATGTATGCCGGACTAGTTATGACAATCAAAAGGTCTGCACCTGCAGCAATAGTAAGGTGTTCGCCCATTTTACGAGCCGGTCCCGGAACAAATTTATTTGTACCAATTCCGAAACCTTGTTGATAATGAGGTACTTTAACATAGCTTGCAGGCTCTGTTAAACCTCCACCGATAACATTTCTATTATTTGAATAGATGTAACCCTTCATTGGTATCTCAAAATCATCCGGCAGGACCATTTTAGTAATCTTTATTACCATAGATGCATTTGTCCCAACTATTGGTTCATTCATTTTTTCTATCATGCCAAAAAATCGTGTTCCTTTTGGAATTATAACCATTTCTTGCATATAAGTATCATTCGTTGCAACAAAAGAAACTCTCGTTGTTTCATCACAATATTTTGTTGAAAATTCTTTTAAATTGATAACCTGAATTAGTGTGCCAACAGGCAATTCAATCCCGTCATATCCACGCAAAAGCAATTCTTGCGCATTTACAGCAAGAATAGAAAACATAATCATTAAAATTGTTAACAAAAAACGTTTCATAGTTTTAGTATAATGATGTTTTTTCAAATTTCAAATAGTCAAAATATATGATTTTTAAAATAAAGCTTTTATAGAATCAAAAATTTTATCAGTAATTTCTACAATGTATTCTTGAGATACAAGCCCATTAATGATTACATCTGCGATTGGGTATGTAGGTCTAATATACTGTTGAGCGGTTTTATTTACATCTTTAAATTGCAAATCAGCCGCTTCGCCGGTTTTACCTCTGCTTGCAGCTCTCTTGTACCAACGTTCTTTCAAAACTTCTAATGGAGTAAATACATAAACTTTTACATCCATAATATCACGTACTTGCTCGTTTAGAACGTATAAACCTTCTGTTAAAATAATTTTAGCAGGCTTTTTAACATCTCCATCAGGAGTTGATTCACACGTAACAAAGTTATAACGTGGCGAAGTAATTTCTTTTCCATTTTTCAATGCAAGTAAATGTTCTCTCATTAGCTGTAAGTCAATAACATCAGGTGTATCAAAGCTAAATCCTGTTTTGAACAATTCTTCGTAACTACCAGCATCTTTCAATTCTTTTGAGGTATCTTTATAATAATCATCTTGTCTAACTACAGTATATATACCGTCATGAGAATCTTTAACACAAGCATGTGTAGTGTTGTCAACAAATACAGTCTTTCCTGAAGCACTTTCACCAGTAATACCAATTAAAAAAGTCTTTTTCTTTTCTTCAACAACCTTACGCGCAATATTCATGATAAAGTTGTCTGTTGTATGTAAAAACAGTGGTTTTGCTTGTTTTTTATCGTATTCTAAAATATCTTTTAGTGTGTCGACAATCTTAGTAATAAGCTCCATATCTCGACCGCTCGAGTAAAAGTTATATCCTGTTAATAAGTCATCCATCATTCTATAATTCCCATGCTATTTATCGACACTTTATAAATATTGTACTTTAAAGAGAAAAAAAAATTCAATATATGTGAAAAAAAATTAATACTTTACTTAAAATTTTGTGTCGATTAAAATAAAAATGTAAGAAATAATATAAATTTTGTACTTATAAAAGGAGATTAACAAAATGAAAAAATCAATCAAAGATTTAGGCGACGTTCAAGGTAAAAGAGCGTTAGTTAGAGTAGACATCAACGTTCCCCTAGACGCTGACAAAAACGTTACTGACGACACAAGAATTCAAGCTATTTTACCAACAGTAAAATTCTTGCAAGATAAAGGTGCTAAAATCATCTTAATGGCTCACTTAGGCAGACCACAAAAGCTTAAAGAAGGTCAAAAATTAGAAGATTTATCACTTGAACCGGTTGCTAAATATATGTCAAAAGTTTTAGGACAAGAAGTTAAATTCGTTAAATCACCAGTAGGTGAAGGCGCTGATAAAGAATTAGCAGACTTAAAAGACGGACAAGTTGCTTTGTTGGAAAACATTCGTTACTACAAAGCTGAAGAAGCTAAAGACGATGATATGACTTTCGCTGAAGAACTTGCAAAACTTGGTGATTTCTACGTGAATGACGCATTTGGCGCTGCTCACAGAAACCACACTTCAACTGCAAAATTAGCTAAAATCCTTAAACCGGCTGTATCTGGATTGTTAATGGAAAAAGAAATCAGATGCTTATCTCAAGCATTAGACAACCCTGAAAGACCTTTCACTGCTGTAGTTGGCGGTGCTAAAGTTTCTTCTAAAATTGGTGTTTTAGAAAACTTGTTAGACAAGGTTGATAATATGATTATTGGCGGCGGTATGGCATATACATTCGTAAAAGCTAACGGTGGCAACATCGGTAACTCAATTTGCGAAGACGATCAATTAGAAGTTGCTAAAGCAATTGAAAAGAAAGCCTCAGATAAAGGCGTTAAGCTTGTTATGGCAACTGACGTTCTTGTTACAGATGACTTTTCAGGCAACGGAACTAACAAAGTTGTAGAAATCAAGAACATTCCAGACGGTTTTGAAGGCGTAGATGCAGGCCCTCAATCACAAAAAGCATTTGCAGAAGTTATTAAATCTTCTAAAACAATCCTTATGAACGGCCCTGTAGGCGCATTTGAAAACCCTAAGTTCGCTGAAGGTACAAAATCAATCTTAAAAGATATCGTTGAAGCTACTAAAAACGGCGCTACATCTGTAATTGGCGGTGGTGACTCAGTTTCTGCAGCTAAGAAATTCTTCAAAGCTGAAGACTTCACTCACGTATCAACTGGTGGTGGTGCTTCATTAGAATTCATCGAAGGTAAAGTATTACCGGGTGTTGCAGCATTAGACGAAGCTTAATCACTAAGCTATTACTGTCAGATAACCAAACAGGGCGGTGCATTGCACCGCCCTGTTTTTATTTCAACCACCCTTGCCCGTAGATTTACGTACGTAAAATTCTGTACGTATTTTTACGGACAAAAGCAAAAATACTCTGTTTTAAAAATTTTTATATGTTAGGACTATGCAAAACCATACAAATGTGTTCTTTGTTAAAATAACCTTTGTACCCCAAGATTTTTTCTGTTCTTTTTTCTTTAACTCTTTTGTGTAGATTTTCTAGAGGTGAAGAAAAGTTAGATTGATAATGAGTATTATTATTTAAAGATTTTAAATTACTTACATAAATTTTTGAAGTTTTTAATAAAAAATTCATCTAAAAATATCGTTATAAAATTTTATAAAAAATTGACATTAAAAAAGCCCGACATTTGTCAGGCTTAAAATAAAAAATTATATTTTAAAATTATCTGTAGTTTGAGGTTGTTCCTCTTGAGGATAATTTTGTCTAAGCGGATCATAGCCACCTGCAGATTCAGCTCTCAATTTTTCCATATAAATTTGGGCTGATTTCACTGATTGTTGTAATTGATTCAAATTATTATCCAATCCTGATAAAACTTGGTCTACATAAGCATCTGCGCCTTCTTTTTTTCTCATCGCATCATCGTGCGCTTGATTTCTATAATTTTCGGCATCTTCCATTGCTTTATGTTTTATTTCTTCGCATTCGGTGTAAACTTGTTCTTTAATAATTTCAGCTTCACTTGTAACTCTTCTCATCAATTCAGATTCGCTAAGAAGTCTATTAGCTTCATTTTGTGCATCTAGAACAATTTTTTCAGCTTTTTGTTGAGCTTCAATTTGCAATTCTTCTTTTCTGCGCAAAAGTCTTCTTGCTTCTTGAATTTCTTGAGGAAGTGAGCCATAAATGCTATCTAAAATAGCTTCAACTTCTTTCAACTTTATAGCTACCAAGTAATTTGGTAAAATTGGAAAACTTTTTTCCAAAATAATTTCTAATTGTTTTAATAAGTCGTAAATTCCATTATGTTGAACGTTCATTTTTATATAATAACCTTTCGCTCTAGTGTAATAATTTTATTGTACAACAGTCCGAATTTAATTGTCAAACCATGATTTTAGGCATGTTTTGGCTATTTTTTAAATTTTTCTTTTAAATACTCGTTTACAACCTCTGGAACAAACTTTGAAATATCTCCGCCAAAATCAAAAACTTCCTTAACAGAGCTTGAAGAAATAAAGTTGTATTTTGGTCTTGTAGTCAAGAAAATTGTTTTAATTTCTTTATCCAGCGCACTATTTGTTTGTGACAATTGCATTTCAAATTCAAAATCAGAAACCGCACGCAAACCACGGATTAAAACTTTTGCACCTTTTTGTTTTGCATATTCAACAGTTAACCCGACAAAACTGTCAACTTCAACATTTGCAAAATCTTTTGTACATTTTTTAATTAATTCCACTCTTTCATCAACATCAAGCAGTCCTGAATTTTTCTTTTCAGGGTTGTAAGCAACAGCAATAATTACCTTGTCAAAGATTTCAGAACTTGTTTTCAAAACATCTAAGTGTCCGTTTGTGATTGGATCAAAGCTTCCGGGGTATATTGCTATTTTCATAATTATTTCGCCTTTCTTGTGTAATCTATTTAATATTATATGTCAAACATGAAATATTAAAATTTTGTTTATTTTTTAAGTTTTTTGCAAAAAAGGGCTTAATATAATAAATGTAAAAAAAAGATAATTAATATTTAATAAGGAAAGGCAAAAACAATGGCAAAAACAATTGGTATCGACTTGGGTACAACAAACTCCGTAGTTGCAGTTATGGAAGGTGGTAAACCAACCGTAATCGCTAACGCAGAAGGTATGAGAACAACACCTTCAATCGTAGGTTTTTCAAAAACAGGTGAAAGATTAGTTGGTCAATTAGCAAAACGTCAAGCAATATTGAACCCTGATAAAACAATCGCTTCAATCAAAAGACACATGGGCGAAGATTACAAAAAGAATATTGATGGCAAAGACTATACTCCACAAGAAATTTCAGCAATGATTTTAAGAAAATTAGCAGATGATGCTTCCAGCTACTTGGGAGAAAAAGTTACATCAGCTGTAATCACAGTTCCTGCATATTTTAACGACTCACAACGTCAAGCAACAAAAGATGCAGGTAAAATCGCAGGTTTAGACGTTTTACGTATCGTAAACGAACCTACAGCCGCAGCTCTTGCATACGGTTTGGAAAAAGATAAATCAGAAAAAGTATTAGTATTCGACTTAGGTGGTGGTACATTCGATGTATCTATCCTAGAAATCGGTGATGGTGTTCACGAAGTACTTTCTACATCAGGTGATACTCACTTAGGTGGTGATGACTTTGATGAAAAAGTTATGAACTGGATTTGTGATGAATTCAAGAAAACAGAAGGTATTGACCTTCGTAGTGACAAACAAGCAATGCAACGTATTAAAGAAGCAGCTGAAAAAGCAAAATGCGAATTGTCATCTGTAGTTGAAACTAACATCAACTTACCATTCATCACTGCTGATGCTAACGGTCCAAAACACTTAGACTTGTCATTAACTCGTGCAAAATTCGAAGATTTATGCCACGATTTATTGGAAAGATGTAAAAAACCGGTTGAACAAGCAATTCAAGATGCAGGCATTTCAAAAGGCGACATCAATGAAGTTGTATTAGTTGGTGGTTCAAGCCGTATCCCAGCTGTTCAACAATTAGTAAAAGATTACACAGGTAAAGAACCTAACCAATCAGTAAACCCTGATGAAGTAGTTGCAGTTGGTGCTGCAATTCAAGCAGGTGTATTGGCAGGTGAAGTTAACGATATCGTATTGTTAGATGTAACTCCATTAACATTAGGTATCGAAACTTTAGGCGGTGTAATGACTCCACTTGTACCAAGAAACACTACTATTCCGGTTTCTAAATCACAAGTATTCTCAACAGCTGAAAATAACCAAACAGCAGTAGATATTCAAGTATTACAAGGTGAAAGACCAATGGCTAAAGATAACAAATCTTTAGGTATGTTCAGATTAGAAGGTATCGCACCTGCAATGCGTGGTGTTCCTCAAATCGAAGTAACATTTGATATCGATGCTAACGGTATCGTAAACGTATCAGCAAAAGATAAAGCTACAAACAAAGAACAAAAGATTACAATTACAAACTCTTCTAACTTGTCTGAAGAAGATATTGATAAGATGGTTAAAGAAGCAGAAGCAAATGCAGCTGAAGATAAACAAAAGAAAGAAGAAGCTGAAGTTAAGAACAATGCAAACTCATTAATTGCATCTGCTGAAAGAATCGTAAAAGACTTTGAAGGCAAAATCGACAAAGCTGATGAAGACAAATTAAACGAACAAAAAGAAGCTTTGAAAAAAGCTTTAGATGAAAACAAATCTGCTGAAGACTTAAAGAAGATGTCTGAAGAATTACAACAAACAATGTTCAGCATTTCACAAAAAGCATACGAAGCAGTTCAAAAAGATGAAAGTGCAAACGCAGGTTCATCTGATTCAGCAAGTTCATCATCAAACGACAACAAAGGCGACGATGATGTAATCGATGCAGAATACACAAAAGAATAATCTGTAAAATGATTAAATAATTAAAAGGGCGCCGAGCTAAGCTCG
>URRM01000057.1 GCA_900550295.1 uncultured bacterium | reverse complement strand
TGTAAAGCCGACCGCCTTTTTTATTAAAACCTAACCTTCAACAGGTGCAACATAATCAATTTTTTCCTCCGGTTTTAGAGGTCTAATCATTACAACATAACGCATGTTTAGTTGTAAGAAATCAAATTTTTCAGTTTCACCTTGTCTGTTTTTGTATGTGACTTCACAGTCTTTTACTGCGATAAAGTTCTTATTAGCTTTATTTAACAAGTCACTTAAAAATCTATTTTTCTTTGAAAAACCAATGTTAAAAACTGTTCCTTTAACTTCGTAGTCTTCAGTAACAATTAAAACATCTTCTTTACTTGCTGAACGTAATCCGAACATATATTGCTCCTTTGTATTTTAATCCTATTTTATATTGATATCTTAATACTTTTTTTAACGATTTCAACCATACGAATAGAGGATTTTCGGTAGGGTGAAGTCGAACGAAGTGAGCGAAACCCGTAAGGTGGCGATCTGACGTTACTCCGTCGCCACCCCGAATAATCCGATAGAGGATATTTTGGAAGGTTAAAGGGTTTGATGGTTTGTGATTTAAAACATCTCTGTAAACATTTCTTCATATTTATTCTTATTAAGGCAATTATTATTTTTAGGGTATTTATTCATGGCAAAGTAAATAGAAAGGAATAATTATGACTATTCAAGCAATTACGCCGAGAATTGCTCCTCAAGTTGTTGCGAAAACCACTTCGTCAAAAGCACTTAATCCAATAAATACCCCAATGGCAAAACAATCACCACAAGTTCAAAAACAAGAATTTAATTGGTTGCCTGATATTTTTAAATCCGAAGTTTCTAAGCAAATGGATGAAGTTAAAGCTATAAAAAATGACCAAGGTTTTCAGCGTTTTGATAAAGAAGACCAAAAAGAAATTAAAAAATATTTGAAAAAAGGCGAACTTGATGTTGATACAGTAAAAACTTTTGCTCAAACTAATTTAACGGTAAAAGGTATGAGCGAGGCTTACGAGTTTTCTAAAACAGCTAAAAATCCAAAAGCTGAACAACAAAACATTTTAAAGGCAGTTTTGGAATTTGAGAAACCTGAAATGAAAATGCCTCAACAATACAAGGAATATAGAACTCAACTTGAACGTAATAAAAACTCAACTTATAAAATTGAAAACCATAACGGCTTACACAATGCCACTTACAAAGCTGGTGGACAAAAACTTAGTGAATCTACGGTAGAAGCTGGACCTTATTATCCATCGCCAAGAAAATCTTCATCTTCTTCTGAGTCAAATGACACAAGTAGTACAACAAACAACAGAGATGATGATTGGTCAAATCCATTGAACCCAATGAGTCCAATAAGTCCACTTAACCCAATGAATTGGTAATAAAAATAAATTTAATTTGTTATCTATAAATAAACACAAAAGACGCAAGCATAGCTTGCGCCTTTTGTGTTTATTATTTTAAATTATTCACTAATTGCTTCTTGACAATCTGGACAAATACCGTCTTCATTCAATTCACGATATTTCCAACAACGGCAACATTTTTCGCCGTGTGCCTTTGTAACCCATACTGTGCAACCATCTTCCGAATATTCATTCAAAACATCTGCAGGTTTTTCATCTGCAACAACAGCTTGAGATGTA
Organism: uncultured bacterium; assembly: GCA_900550295.1. Taxonomy (GTDB): domain Bacteria; phylum Cyanobacteriota; class Vampirovibrionia; order Gastranaerophilales; family Gastranaerophilaceae; genus UBA6984. The sequence goes on along the minus strand of URRM01000057.1, from coordinate 9,099 downwards.
ATAAAAATGTTGCAAAGTTCATTTTCACAAGATTTCAACAAGTCTTTGTTTTCATCGTATTTTACATAAACTGCAACTTCCAATGAACTGCCTACTTTCTTTTCGGCTCTTAGAGGTTCAATCGCTTTTGTTACGATAACACGAGTTTTCAAGATTTTTGCAAATTCTTGTTCTAATTCCGGATTATTCCATTCAGGTTTCTTTTCCGGCCAAGACGAAAGTAAAATACTTTCTAATCCGCCCTTTTGATTTTCCGGAACATTTTGCCAAATATCTTCCGCTTGGTGAGGCATTACCGGCATAATGATTCTAACTAAAGCTTGTAAAATTTCATACATTACTGTTTGACAAGCTCTACGTGAAAGTGATTTTTTACCTGACGTATACAATCTGTCTTTTACAATATCTAAGTAGAATGAGCTTAAGTCAACTGCTGCAAAGTTTTGCAAGCATTGGAAGTATTTGTAGAATTCATAACCTTCAAATGCTTCTGTTACGTTTTCAATTAATTGGTATAATTTATGTAATGCAAATTTATCCAAATCCTTAAGGTCTTTGTAATCTACATAATCTTTTTCAGGTTCAAAGTCGAACAAGTTACCCATTAAGAAACGAGCTGTGTTTCTTGTTTTCTTAAAAATTTCGGCAAGTTGTTTAACAATGTTGTCACCTATTTTGATATCGTTTCTGTAATCAACTGATGCTGCCCATAATCTTAGGATATCAGCACCATAGTTTTTGATGATATCATCCGGTCTAATGTAGTTACCCAAAGATTTAGACATTTTTCTACCGTCTTCACCAAATACGAAACCGTGAGTTAACACTTGCTTGTAAGGTGCTTTACCTTGAGTAGCAACAGATGTAAGTAATGAAGATTGGAACCAGCCTCTGTGTTGGTCAGAACCTTCTAAATACATATCTACAGGAGTGTGATTTAATTCATCTGCTCTTGCTTCAACAACTGCTTTCCAAGACACACCTGAATCGAACCAAACATCCATAATATCTTTTTCTTTGCGGAAGTGAGTTTTACCACATTTAGGGCAAACGAAACCTTCCGGCATTAATTCTTTTTCAGAATATTTAACCCAAGCGTCAGAAGATTCTTTTTCAAACATTTTAGCTACGTGTTCAATTGTTTCGTCAGTAACGATAACTTCGCCACAGTCTTCGCAATAGAATACAGGAATTGGAACACCCCAAGCTCTTTGTCTTGAAATACACCAATCTGTACGACCTTCAACCATGTTTGAAATTCTTGCTTCGCCTGAAGCAGGGATAAATTTTACACCTTTAATAGCTTTTAATGCTTCATCTCTGAATTTGTCAACTTTTACGAACCATTGAGGAGTTGCTCTATAAATTACAGGATGTTTACACCTCCAACAATGAGGGTAACTGTGTTGAATATCAGCTGCAGCAAGCAATGCACCGCAATCTTTTAATTTGTTGATTACAATTGTGTTTCCTTTATAGTAAGGAATTCCTGCCAAATCGCCTGCCTCTTCTGTCCAAACACCTTTTGAATCTAATGGTGAATAAACACCAATTTTGTATTTGCAACAAACTTCGTAGTCTTCTAAACCGTGACCGGGAGCTGTGTGAACTGAACCTGTACCAGCATCTAGTGTAACGTGTTCACCACAAAGAATTGGTGATTTACGGTCATATAATGGGTGAACAGGTGTTAAGTTTTCTAAATCTTGACCTTTGCAAGTACCTAAAACTTTGATATCAGCCTCATTCCAGTCAACATCTTTTAAGAAACTTGATAACAATTCTGTTGCTGCATAGTAAATATCGTTGTTGTATTCAAAGAATGTGTATTCAAACCTAGGATGTACACTGATTGCCAAGTTTGACGGAATTGTCCATGGAGTTGTTGTCCAAATTACAGCATACATATCTTTGTCTGTGTTTAAGAAATCAAATTTTGATTTTAAAGTATTAACGCTTTCATCGTCAAACTTAAATCTTACGTAAATTGAAGTTGATGTGTGATCAGCATATTCAACTTCTGCCTCTGCAAGAGCTGTTTCACAAGATGCACACCAATAAACAGGTTTCAAGCCTTTTTCGATATAACCTTTTTTGTACATCTCACCAAATACTCTAACTTGTTCAGCTTCGTATTCGCCATCAATTGTTAAATATGGGTGTTCCCAATTACCTAAAACACCTAGTCTTTTAAATTCTGATTCTTGACCTTTCAAGCTCTTGTGAGCATATTCACGGCATTTTTGTCTTAATTCAGCTGGAGTAACTGCGTTACGTCCGCCTTCAATGTTTTTTACTACTTTATTTTCAATAGGCAAACCGTGTCCGTCATATCCTGGAACATAAGGTGCATAGTAGCCTCTTTGAGATTTATACTTAATTAAAATATCTTTTAAAATTTTATTTAATGCTGTACCAACGTGGATTTTTTCTGAACTCAAGTATGGAGGACCGTCGTGAAGAATAAAGCTATTAGCTTTATCTCTGTTTTCAGTCATTTTTTTATACATTTGATGTTCTTCCCAGAACTTTTGAGTTTCAGGTTCTTTTTTTGTAGCGTTTGCACGCATTTCTAACGTAGTTTTTGGTAAATTAAGAGTATCTTTGAACTCTTTTTTTTCGTTCTCTGTCATTTCCAATCTATCCTTCATTTACTAATTGTTGATTATTTTTTTGTTGTTGTCTTTTAGAGCTAAAGTATGCTAAAAGTTCTTTACGACGTTTTTCTTTAGAAATATATTTTTGCATTTTTTCGTCGTCGAATTGACCTTCCCAACGAGCAATAACAACTGTTGCAATTGAGTTACCAATCAAGTTTGTTACTGTACGGGCCATATCCAGAATATGGTCAATACCTAATAGAATTGCTACACCTACAATTGGGTAGTTAAATGTTGTCAACGTACCTGCAAGTACAATTAAAGATACCCTTGGTACACCAGCAATACCTTTACTAGCAAACATCAATGCTAACATCATAACTAATTGTTGCTCAAAATTCAAGTTAATTCCTACAATTTGTGTAGAAAATAAAACAGCAACTGCAACACCTAATGTAGAACCGTCAAGGTTAAATGAATAACCTGTAGGCATTACGAACGCTACAATATTTCTTGGAACACCAAATTTTTCCATAATTTCCATTGATTTTGGTAATGCTGCTTCTGAACTTGATGTTGTAAAAGCCAACAAAATTTGATCTTTTAATGCGCCCATAAGTTTCCAAAACGGAACTCTTACAATTGAGCAAACACCGTGTAAAACTAAACCAATGAATATTGCTAACGCTGCATATAAGCAGAAAATTACTTTACCATAACTTTTTAACACTCCGATACCGTTTGAACCAATAGCAGAAGCTACAGCCCCTAAAATACCGACAGGAGCGAAGTACATTACATACTCTGTAAATTTAAACATTATTTTTGCAGTTGAATTTAATACATCTAAAACAGGTTTTGCAGATTTTCCAACCGCACAAATCGCAACAGCAAAGAATAAAGAGAAAATTACGATTTGAAGTAAGTTACCGTCTGCCATTGCCTTAACAACAGATGTTGGGAACATACCAATAATCATTCCGCTTAAAGAATTATTTGTATTAATTGTAGCTAAATGTTGAGCAGCTTGCATATCATGAGCGCTTGCGTTAACACCTACACCAACACCGGGTTGAACCAAGTTACCCATCGCCAAACCGATTAACAAAGCAATCGTTGTAACAATTTCAAAGTAAATTATTGTTTTTAAACCAATTTTACCCAAACTTTTAATATCACCGTGACCGGCAATACCAACAACCAATGTTGAGAACAACAACGGTGCGATAATCATTTTAATCATATTCAAAAAGATTTTCGCCAAAGGGTCTAATTTAACTGCAAAAGATGGAAATAACCAACCTATAAATACGCCTAAAATTAATGCGCCAAAAATAAATGATGTCAGCTTGGAAGTTTTCAAAATAATTCCCCTATTCTAATGTACCTATTGAATATATTATATTATAAACATGTGTAAACTAATGATATCTTGATATCATCTTAATATGGATGTAAAGATAACACTTATTTTTGTTTAGGCTATAAGTCAATAAAACTTTAAGTATATAAGAAAAAAGGTTGAAGGGATTTCTCTCTTCAACCTTTTTAATGTTTATAACTTTATGGAGTTATGAATTAGTCATCAGCATGACCAGCTGTACCTAATACATCTCTCATTTTGTGCATAACCATTTCTTTAACTGCTGTTCTACCAGGTCCCATGTATTCACGTGGATCGAATTTTTCAGGATGTTCAATGAAGAATTCTCTGATAGTTGAAGTCATAGCTAAACGTAAGTCTGTATCAATGTTGATTTTAGCTACACCGTGTTTAGAAGCATAGTTTAACATATCTTCTGGAACACCTTGTGCATCAGGTAAGTTACCACCAAATTTATTACATTTTTCTACGAATTCTTTTGGTACAGATGATGAACCGTGTAATACGATTGGGTAATCTGGGTAACCAGCTTCAGCCAATGCATCTTTGATTTCTTTTAATCTGTCAAAGTCTAATTTAGCTTCACCTTTGAATTTGTAAGCACCGTGTGAAGTACCAATAGCGATTGCTAATGAATCACAACCGGTTTGTTTTACGAATTCAACTGCTTCTTTAACGTTTGTATATTTAGCATCTTTATCAGAAACTTTAACGTCATCTTCAACACCAGCTAATTTACCAAGTTCAGCTTCTACTGAAACTCCTCTTTCGTGAGCGTATTCAACTACTTTCTTTGTAACTGCTACGTTTTCGTCGAATGGGAATCTTGAACCATCAATCATTACTGATGAGAAACCGCCATCAATACAAGCTTTACAAATTTCAAAGTCTGCACCGTGGTCTAAGTGTAATGCGATAGGCACTGTTGTTGTAGCTAATGCAGCTTCAACTAATTTGATTAAGTATGTTTGGTTAGCATATTTTCTAGCACCTGCTGAAACTTGTAAAATGATTGGTGAACGAGTTTCTTCAGCTGCTTCTGCAATACCTTGTAAAATTTCCATGTTGTTAACGTTGTAAGCACCGATAGCGTAACCGCCAGCTAATGCTTTTTTGAACATTTCGCCTGTTCCTACTAATTTTCTTTCACTCATTTGAGTTCTCCTTTTGTTTGTAAAAGTATATCTACGCAACAATTGTATTACAAAAAATAATTAATGCAATACTTCTTGAAAGCTATAAGACTATAAGTGTTAAGATAATACGTGTTTATTTGTTTTTGAATGGAATTTTTATATTCTAATTTGACTTATTGGCTTCAAACAAAATCCTCTAAACGAATGATGCCACTTTACAGAAATACAACTATGCTATAAACGGGAAAGTAATAAGTATAAACCCAAAAGGGACTTACGGGGAAATGACAGAAGCGTTAAGTACAAGTACAGAACAATTATTGGCTGAATTCAGCTGGTTTGACAGTGCATTTAACAATGCGCTTCAAAACGCATCTGATGACTTTCTTTTGGGCGGTTTACACTTCAAACTTATTTCTGTCTGCCAAAATATGAACGCTCTTTTCCAAGAAGATAGCTACTTTGTAACCAAAATCAAAGTTGATGCTAAAAACGAAGTTTACATAAGAAGTTCTGACAAAGCAGTTAGAGTTATTTTGGAAAAAAGTTTAGGTTCTTCTAAAAAACCTTTCCAAATAAACCAGATTACAGAACTTGAGGCTAAGTTAGTAACTGCGTATAACGACAACTTATACAATTTCATCAGTTCTAACTTTGTACCGCAACAATACGACGGAACAATTAAAAAATTCAACACAGTACATCTAACTTTTATGGTTAAAAATGAAGAAACTAATATGTGCGGAAAAGTTATTGTATCTTTCCCTAGCACATTAATCACACCTCAAGAAATTCAAAAGGGTGAACAAAAGTTTTCTAATGAATCTTTCTTGGGAAGTTTGGTTGAGGTTAACATATCTGTCGGAACAACTTGTTTTATGGTACGTGATTTAAAATCATTAGAAGTTGAAGACATTGTTGTTTTGGATAACAGTAATATTCAATTTATGAAATTACAATATATGGGCTACGAAAAAGATTTTAGAATAGCCCCAAACCCAGCATTAATTATTTCAGTAGATAACGGAGGAGAAGAAGAAATGGCTTCAAACATGCCACCAACAAACCTTTGGGATAGCATTCAGGTTGAAATGGGCGCAGAATTCGACAAAGTAAAAATTTCTTTGGGTGAATTAAAAAATATAGAGGACGGCTTAGTCGTTGACATAGGCTCTGTTTACAACAACAACATCACTCTTAAAGTTGAAGAAAAAACAATCGCTACAGGCGAACTTGTTATTGTAAACGACAGATATGGCGTAAAAATTAATCATATCTTTGCAGATGCACCTTCAGCACCGGCACCTCAAGAAATGCCAGAAATGCATCAAGAACCAATTTCTGAAAATGAAATGGAAATGCATTCAGATGAAATGGAACCAATGCACGAAATGGGTGATATACCTCAAGAAGAAGCTCAAGGCGATGAAGACTTCGACTACAGCGACTTTGAACTTGATGATGAAGACATATAAAAAGACGATAAGGACTAACGGTACTTCAGATTATAGCTCGACTTATCTGCTTTAGTGCTTAACAGCTTATAGACTTTAAACAAAAAATCATTAAAGGATTAACAAATGGGACACTATATTTTAAATTTCACGGTATACACAATGGCAATGATAGGGCTAATTTGTTTCGCTCTATTTGCTTACAAAAAGTTTGCAATAACTAACTTCACCGGTAATAGAAGAGGTTTGTTATCAATTGAAGACGGCTTAGGGCTTACTTCAAGAAAAACTCTGTACATCATAAAAGCAGGTTCGGAACGTTTTTTGATTGCAGCAGATTTAGAAAGAACAACATTAATATCTAAATTAGATTCTAACAACATAGTTACAAATGATACTAGTGAATTAGATGAAATAGATAAAGCTAATTTAGACTCACAAGGCGTAAATTATTAATCAGTTAAAAAGAAGGTAGAAATAGTATGTCAGACATTTTTAAGGATATAAATCCAGTTATACAAATGCTTTTGGTAATGTCAATGTTTTCGATTTTACCATTTGTGTTTGCTTGTATGACAAGTTTTTTAAGGTTTATAATTGTATTTTCAATGTTAAAAACTGCGATGGGTACACAATCAGTTCCACCATCAATTGTAATCATCGGTTTGTCCATGATTTTGACGTTCTACACAATGGGACCTGTTTTCCAACAATGTTATGAACAAGGTCAAGCACCTTACAAACAAACTAAGAACTTAATTGTAGCTATCGAAAAAGGTTCTAAACCACTGAAAGAATTTATGCTAAAACAAACCCGTGAAACTGATTTAGCATTCTTTATAGAACTTTCAGGAAACGACAGACCTGAAAGTCCGGATGAAATAACAATTTGGCAAGTTGCTCCGGCTTACATCATTAGTGAGTTGAAAACAGCTTTCGAAATCGGTTTTATCGTATTTGTACCATTTATCGTATTAGACTTGGTTGTAGCAAACATCCTGTTAGCACTGGGTATGTTCATGTTGTCACCAACAATCATTTCTTTACCGTTCAAACTACTTATCTTTATTGCCGTTGACGGTTGGGCGCTGATTGTTCAAGGTTTAGTACAAAGCTATAACTAAAAAGACGATAAGTCGGTTCATATTAAATTATAGTTCGACTTATTCACTTAAAGGCTTAAACGCTTATTGACTACAAAAAGAGGTAAAAATTATGGAAATGTTAATGGAATATATGGCGAGAGGTTTTGTCGTAATGCTTTCAATCTCAATGCCGTGCGTACTTGTAGCTGCCGGTATCGGTCTTGTTGTTGGTATCTTACAAGCCGTAACCCAAGTTCAAGAACAAACTATTGCCGCTGCACCTAAAATTTTGGCAGTATTCCTTGTAATCGTAATCGGTGGTGTCGGATTTGTCAGAATTTTGACAAACTTATTCACTGACGGTATGGCTTTGGCGTTTAACGTAGTTCCTAAAAATGACACCTACGTTTTGCCGGCTGATTATTACAAGTATACACGACCTTTTGCAAATGAAATGCAAGATCAATTCAAAAAACCGGACAAAGACGAATTTAAACGTATGACCAGCGGAAAACCCGGTTACAACAGAAACGGGAAAAATCAATTCCAACGTTATGACAAAGCATCTGGCGTAATGGAACCAAAAACAGACTTCATGGAAACACAAAAAATTATGAATAGGTACAATCAATAACAATGGAAGGATTCATTACACAACTTAACTCTTTGATACCGGGGTTCATCGCTAATATGTGCGGTGGACTGGTTATCTTTGCAAGAATGTTGGGTTTTGTAAGATTTGCACCTGTTCTAAACAGAAAAGAAATTCCGGGGCTTGTAAAACTAGGATTATCTTTTCTTTTAACCTTAATTTTCTTACCTATGGTTAACCCGCAAGGTCAACCTGCACACGGCGATTTGTTATTAGCATTAATCTTAAACGCAGCAGCTGGTATGATTATTGGATTTATGGCACAATTAATCCTTGCTGCAATTGAAGCAGGTGGCGATATGATTAATATGCAAATGGGTTTGTCTTCTGCCATGGTTTTAGATCCCACAACATCAAGCCAAGTTTCTATTTTAGGTAGATTTTTCGGTGTGCTTGGTATTGTAATTTTCTTACAAATTGGCGGAGCTTACTGGTTATTCCAAGCAATCGACAAAAGTTTTGAAATTTTCCCTATTTATGCAAGCACAATTCCTTTAAACAAACTTGTAAATATGGATTATTTGATAAGTTTATCATCTAATGTTTTATACATGGGGCTACAAATTGCATCACCTGTACTTCTAGCAACATTGGGGCAGGATATCATATTAGGTGTAATTTCAAAAACAGCTCCGCAAGTTAACGTTTTCCAATTGTCCTTCTTATTCAAACCGGTTTTTGGTGCGGCAATCCTTATGTGGATTCTTCCAATGCTTATAAACGTTATATCTGACTACTTTAATACTTTCTCACATATTATTTAAGTAAAGAGGCGCCGATTGCTAAAG
>URRM01000056.1 GCA_900550295.1 uncultured bacterium | reverse complement strand
CAATTTGAAATTTTAAAAAAATCTAACACTTAGTTTGATATTTACGACCTATTTTTATTCTAATTGATTCAGAAACGACACAAAGCTCGGAATTGGTGTTCCAATTCTTTTAATTCAGAGGTAATGTGTCACTACCATGAATGAAATGAAAATAATACATATATAAATATAAATAAGGTAGCAGAAGCAAAAGGTTTAAAATCGAATCGTTCTTTACGTTTAGAAATAAATAAACCGGAAAGTAAATACATTGCTCGTGAAGTTAAAGTCAATGGTGGAACATCTTATGAGATTCTTTACTCCTCTTTAGAACCAGAGATACAACAAAAATTAATAGAGAACAGTAACAAATCAACAGCACTTGTTCCACTAAATTACCAACCAACAACTTTTGTATCAGAAAGTGCAAGACTAACTTCACTTGCAAGATTAGATATTGTAAAAATGTTACTGTTCTTCCGAACGTAACTATTGGCGACAACTGTGTAATCGGAGCAGGTAGTGTTGTAACTAAAGACATTCCGGCAAACTCATTAGCTGTTGGGAATCCGGCAAAAGTTCTTAGAGAAATCGAAAATTATAAAGACTAATGAGAATAAGTAGCCTTATACTCTTTTATACGTTCATTTCTTAACTGTATATATTTATTTTTTTGAGCCGGAGTTAAAATTTTATATAACTCAACTTCATAATCATCTTTATAACCATCTAAAATTTTAGCGTTTTCTTTCAATTTTTTCTTTTCAACATTCACAAGTTTTTTTGATGGTTTTATTTGATTTGTTAGTTTTGATAATCTATTCAACGTATGATAATTTTCCATTAACACCGGTTTAATTTGTGCATAAAATGCTTTATCAAGTTTTTTAATATCAATCATTTGAGGAGTGGTGATATCTAAAGTTTTATATACTGCAGTTCTATATAACTTAGCGTTATTAATTGTGTTATTTGTTTGATATTCAATAAATTTTTGCTCTTCTGTTGAATAATTTGGTAAAGCAAAACTTGCATTATACAAAAATACTGATATAAAAAACAAAAAAGCTATTTTCTTAAACATAATTATTACCTCACTACACAATATTATATATAATAAAAAAACATGTTCCATTATTATGTAAAATACTGATTAACATTGTAAATATTAAACCGTAGTAAGTACAGCTATATATAAACATAACAAAAATTAACATTAATGTTATTAGATACACCAAATATGGGCATAGTATTAATATATACCCTAATATTATTTTGCATCTATTCACCCACCACACAGGAGTTATATCATAAGAGAGATTAAGAACATAATTTATGCCGAAGATGATGAAGATATTAAAATCATCGTCAAGATTGTGCTTGAATCAAAAAATTCAAGTCTACGATTAGACTTTGCAAATAACGGACAAGAGTTACTTGCAAGCTTAAGGTACGCAATTCCGGACTTAATATTATTAGATGTAGTCATGCCTGTAATGGATGGACCTACAGTTTTGAAGGAAATCCGAAAAAATCCGAAATTTAAGGATATTCCGGTTATATTTTTAACCTCAAAAGCCCAAGCCTTTGAGATTGAAGAACTAAGCAAAATGGACGTTTTAGGCGTAATTCCAAAACCTTTTGACACAATGAAATTATACTCAATTATTGAAAATTTATGGAATAAACATTACGCTGTAGCATAATAATTACTTAGCAATTGGGAAAGTAAGCATGAAGCTTGTCTTATTCTTTTTAGATGAATAAGATATTGTGCCGTTCATTTTTTCTACAAGTAATTTTGCTATAGCAAGTCCCAAACCAACACCTTCTTGTCTGTGTTGGTTGTTTGTGTCCATTTCTTTAAATTTGTTGAAAACTTTAGCTTCCATACCTTCCGGAATTTCAACACCGGTATCTGTTATCGTAATGTAAACATCTTTTTTCTTAACTTTTGTGCTAACAATAATGTCTTCACCAATATCAGAAAATTTATAAGCATTAGATATAATGTTATGCAAAACTTTAATGAATTTTTCTTTATCAATATTTATACATTCATTTTCTAAATCTATATCTGTTTTTATGTGGGTACCAACAGCCGTTTTAGGTTTTGTTGATGTTTCTATAGCTTCCATTAAAACTGTTTTTACTTTTTGAAAAGAAAATTTTAAAGTCATTGTATTTGTTTCTAAAGCTTCCAGTTCAAGAATATTGTTAATCAAAGAAGTTAACTTATTTGTATTTTTTTGTGCGATTTTAAGCATTTCTGTACAAGGAGCATCAACATTTCCAACCAAACCATTCAGCATTAAATCTATACTGCCACTAATTGAAGTCAAAGGAGTTCGTAACTCATGGCTGATAATAGAAATAAATTGATTTTTCAACTTATCCATTGTCATTTGAGCAGTTATATCTTTGTTAAATCCTGTAATAGCAACAACATTACCATTTTCATCAAATACAGGACTTTTATAACTTTCCATCCATAATTCTTTACCGTTTCTTATTACTTTTCGAATATTTCTAAAAGGCTTTTTACTATTAATCACCTCTAAATCTTCGGCTTGATAAGAAGCGGCTACATCAAAAGGTTCAAACTCAAAATCGTCATGTCCTAAAATTTGTTCACGTGATAAACCACAGGCTAAAAAGGCATCATTCACCGCCAAAAACTTACCGTTTACATCCTTTAAAAATGCACTTGCTGGAAGATTATCCAGTAGAGCCTTTTCTCTCAACGCTCTTATTTTTGCTTTTTCGGTGAGTTTTATTTTGTTTATAGCAATATTAACTTGTTTACCGCATAAATTAAAACCTTTTACGTCATCTTCTGTCCAGATATTATCATTGTTATATTTACCCAAAACGACAACTGTTGCTGAGGTTTCTGTTCTATTAAAAATTGTTGTCATCGCTGAAACCAAGCCGATTTTATTGTATGCTTCTCTGATAAAATCAGGAATATCGTACGCATTAACACTATTGAAAGTAACTTCTTCATTTTTGTTGAATACAATATCATTCCAATATGTCATAATTTTTTCTGCAGTATTTTTCGGTAAAACTTCAAACACAGATTTTATAGATTTGTCAGCTTTCAATTCCTGTAATATGTTATATGTACCATTTTTGCTAAATTCTACAATTAAAATTCTATCTGCATTGAAAAAATTCATAATTTTTTTGCAAATTATGTTATACAATTTATTTTTAGAACTTGCACTCTCTACAGCTGCAATCAAAGATAATATAAATTCTTTTTTCTCAGCTTCTTTTTTTAGCAAATACATCGAATAAGCCGTTTCAGAAACAGTTTGAGCGATTAAAGATAGGACTTTTACAGCTTTTTTTATTTCTTTACTTTTAATACATTTAATTTTTTTTGCTGCTTCTAAATATTCTTGAGAATTTTCAATTTCTATTTGCTTGCTTAGCTCTAGTATTTTTTGTTCATCAATCTTACCTGTACTAATTTGTCCACCCATAATCATGCCCAAGTATTTGTTATCAACGATTATAGGAATAGCTATATCAACTAAACCGGCATGACATTGATAAAGAGCTGGTTTTCCTGTTTTTTTTATTTTTTCCCAAGCATCTCTGTCACAAGCTTCGCATAACTTACACCCTTTTTCTGTATTTCGTGTCATACTACAAAATTTAGCCATCGAAATATTAGCGATAACCTTACTTTCGTCAACACAATTACAGCCTATACCGAAAGTTTTATAAAAAGTTTTTAAAAATTTATCAACAGTTTTTTTATCGACTAAATCTGACAAAATAACTCTTGAAACATTATTTTTCTTCGCCATATAAAGTTCTCATTTTTTTCCAAACCTTTCTATAATTATAAACAAAATTTCAAAATTTTCAACCATAAGAATTACACTTTTGCCTACCTCTTCCTTTTTTTTTATCTGTTGATATAATATAAGTATGGCAGTAATAATAGTTACATCAATTATATTAATATTTTTAGTTGCACTTTCGTTTTTTGGAATTGCACTATCTCAAATGACTTTTTTTGCTGCATTTCCAAGAACTGCAGCTTATGGTGATCCTAATAAACTTAGATACATCCACTTAAAAGGTTTTTTATTTATTATCTCAAATGATATTTTTGGCAATGATATTATCTACCAAAACGAAGCCTCAAATATGATGTTTCAATACAACTTAAAACCAACAATGAACCCTGCTGAAATCTTGAATTCAAAAAAAGATTTAAACATTGAAATGCTAGATACAATAAAAAATGAAACAATGTCATATACAGTACCTCATAGTGCTAAAGCTCAAGCTATCAGATTTTTTACAGCATATCGTGAATTGATGCAAAGAATTCATGCTCACAAAATGAATACTCAAATAAAAACTGAAAATAAATAATATTTTTTAAAAATATTGTGCCAAAAACCTTGTTCATGAGATAATTAAAATATCAGAAGAAGGAAAGAAGGTAAATTTATGTCAGATGTAAGAGTTAGAATTGCACCATCACCAAGTGGAAACCTTCACGTTGGTACTGCAAGAACAGCTTTGTTTAACTATTTATACGCTAAAAAAGTTGGCGGTAAATTTGTTTTAAGAATTGAAGACACAGATGCTGAGCGTACAAGCCAAGCATATATTGATAACATTTTTGATAGTTTAAAAGCATTAGGCTTAAACTGGGATGAAGGTCCGGATGTAGGTGGCCCGTATGGTCCTTACACTCAATCTGAAAGATTTGATATTTATCCAAAATATGTTCAAATCTTATTAGAAAAAGGATTCGCTTACGAATGTTTCTGCACTCCAGAGGAATTGGAAGCTGAAAAAGAAGAAGCTACAAAAAATAAAAAAGCTTACGTATATTCTAAAAAATGCGAAAACTTAACTGATATTGAAAAAGATAGATTAAGAGCAGAAGGCAGAAAACCTGCAATCAGATTTTCTGTTGAAAAAGCTACAAAAGCATTCCACGATTCATCAATAATTCACTTTGATGACCTTGTAAAAGGTGATTTACACCAAGATACAAACTTAATTGGTGACTTCGTTATCATGAAATCAAACGGTTCTCCGACTTACAACTTTGCCGTTGTAATTGACGATATGTTAATGAAAATTTCCCACATCATTCGTGGAGAAGACCATATTTCAAACACATTCAAACAAATTTTAATCTATGAAGCTCTAGGTGCAGAAGTTCCAAGATTTGGTCACTTAGGTATGATTTTGGCTCCTGACAGAAGTAAACTTTCTAAACGTCACGGTGCTACTGCCGTTTCTGAATTCGTTGAAAAAGGTTACTTAACAGATGCATTAATTAACTTTGTTGCATTGTTAGGTTGGGCTCCATCAGACGGAAACGAAATTAAATCAGTTGATGAAATTGCTCAAGATTTCAGAATCAACGAAGTTTCATCATCAAACTCTATTTTTGAATATGATAAATTAAACTGGATGAATAGCCAATATATCAAAAAACTTGATATAAACAACTTAAAAGAAAGATTAAAACCATTCTTGGCTAAATATGATTTATCAACAATGACTGATGAACAATATACTCATATGGTTGAAATCACAAGAGATCCACTTGTAATTCTTTCAGATATTACAGATGCTGTTTCTTACTTCTTCGGTGAAGATGTAGAAATTGAACCGGAAGTTCAAATAACAGTTCTTGATACAGAAGTTTCTCAAGATGTTCTAAAAACTTTTGCAGAACAAGCTAAAGATTGGGAATGGACAGAAGAAAGTCTTCACGAAAAACTTGAAGCATTCCGTGGTTTCTACAAAGAAAAGGGCGTAAAAGCAAAAGTTACAATGTGGGCAATCAGAGCTGCAGTTACAGGTAGAACTCGTGGTGCCGATATGGTTGGGACTCTTGTTATCTTAGGCAAAGATAAAACTTTACACCGTGTAGCAAAAGCTATTAAATAACCAAGTCGGGCAATTATAAAATTTATAAATAAAAAATATACTCTCTTTTGTATAAATAACAAAGGAGGGTATATTTTTATTATGGATAACATTAACAAAACAATTTATGAAATCGTAGCAGAAAGTGACAGCAATAGAATTACAGTTTTTACAAATCATCTTAAAATTGATGGATTTGTATATCAATGCGATGGTAAATGTAAAGAGGTTGCAAACGGAATATTAACTCTTAATAATGCCATTGTTTGTAAAATTGATGATTATTGTTCTTGCGACGATGATGAATGTAGCTGTAATGATATTGCCTGTTTTAAATATGATTGGCTAAACATTATGCACTCAAAAATCGTTTCGTTTAGTGTATTAAAATAAAAAAGAAGAGGTGAAGCCAAAGGCTTCGCCTCTAAAATCAACCTAATCTTTTAAAGATTATTATTTGCAGTCACAACCGCAACCACAGCTGCAGCAAGTTAAACCTAAAGCTTCTTTAGCTTCTTCTAATCTAACTTTGATACGACCGTCAACTGCAATACCTTCACCTGATTTTTCAGAAATTAACAATGGGTTAATATCTAATTCATCAATGAATTTATAATCAGAAACTAATTGAGATAATCTTAATAATGTTTCTTGGATTTGATCCATTTGTGCAGGAGTTGTACCTCTAGCACCTTCTAACAATTTATATGCTTTAACTGATTTAATCATTTCAGAAGCATCAACATCTGTTAGAGGAGCAATTCTGAATGTTACGTCTTTCATAACTTCGATGAATACACCACCTAAGCCGAACATCATCATTGGACCGTATTGAGGATCTGTTGCAATACCGCAAACCATTTCTCTGTTACCTTTAACCATTTCTTGAATGATTACACCTTCAAGACCATCTAACAATCCTCTTTCTTCAAGTTTTGCTAACAAGTCTTTGTATTCAGCTCTTAATTGTTCTTCAGATTGAATGTTAACTCTTACACCACCAACATCTGTTTTGTGAGATGTTGTTTTAGAAGTCATTTTCATTACAACCGGATAACCGATTGAGTTACCGATTGAAACAACTTCTTCTTCATTTGTAGCGAAACCAGATTTACATACTCTGATACCGTAAGCATCTAATACATCAATTGATTCACGAGTTGTTAATTGTGCACGTTCTTCTTTTAATGCATTGTACATAATGCTTTCAGCTTTCTTTCTGTCAACATCGTAGCAAGGAATTTTACCTTCTGGTCTAGCAATCCATTTACGTTGTTGATCTAATCTCATAAAGCCTTCAGCTGCTTCTTCTGCATACATAAAGAATGGCATATTTACATCCATATCTGATAATGTTGTAAAGAATTCTGATTTAGTCATGAACACACCGATAACAGGTTTTTCAGGATATTGAGCTTTAATTTCCATAACAGCCTTAGCTACATCGATATCTTTTAAACCTAAGAATGGTAAGTAGATAACCATGATCATATCAACATTTTCATCAGCGATAACTGTTTTTAATGTTTCTTTGTAGTGTTCGATTGGAGCAGAAGCAATCATATCGATTGGGTTTTTAACAGATGCTGCTGCAGGTAAGAAACTTCTTAATTTTTCTTTTGTTTCATCTGTAATTTTAGCAATTTCCATACCATATTCACATACTGCATCAGTAGCCATGATACCAGGACCACCTGAGTTTGTGATAATTGCTACTCTGTTTCCTTTTGGAATTGGGCAGTTAGCAAATACTTTTGCTGTTGAGAATAAGTTTTTCAAAGAATATTCTCTGATAACACCTGATTGAGCAAGTAATGCGTTAGCTGCTTTATCAGCACCGGCTAAAGAACCTGTGTGAGAAGATGCGGCTGAAGCACCCGCAGCTGAACGACCTGCTTTTAAAGCTAGGATAGGTTTTTTCTTAGAAATTCTTGTAGCTAATTTTCTGAAGTTAGCTGGGTTTTGAATTGATTCCATGTATAACAAGATTTGTTCAACATCATTTTCATTTTCCCAGTATTCTAAAGCTGTTTCAGCGTTAACATCAGCTTGGTTACCGATTGAAATGAATTGAGCAAAACCTAAGTTTAAGTCTTTTAAGATGTTTAAGATACCGCCGCCTAAAGCACCTGATTGTGAAACGAAACCAATGTTACCACGTTCAGGAAGTGATTCGGCAAAACAACCGTCCATGCTAATTTCAGGATCTGTATTTACAACACCTAAGCAGTTAGGTCCTACACATCTCATACCATATTTGTTTAATTTTTCAGTTAATTGTTTTTCAAGTTCTGCACCTTCTTTACCTGTTTCTTTAAAACCTGCAGTGATGATACATAAACCCTTGATACCTTTTTCGTTACATTGGTCAATTGTACCTAAAACGAATTTTGAGTTAACAACGATGATTGCTAAATCAATATCTTCAGGAACTTCATTAACAGTAGTATATGCTTGTAAACCTTCGATTACACCACCTTTTGGGTTAATCGGATAGATTTTACCTGTAAATTTGTATTCTTGTAATCTTTTCATGATATCAGAACCAATTGTGTGTTCTTTTGTAGAAGCACCAACAACTGCAATTGATTTTGGACGCATGATTCTGTCTAATTGTTCTTTTAGCATTTGTCTTTCCTTTCCTTTAATCTGCTATATTAATATCCGTTTTTAATCCATTCTCTAACCCTGAATTCTGCACCCAGAGATCTTGCAACCTTTTCACAAGCTGCAATGTCCAATGTGTAATCAGGATAGCCATCTACAACTGTCATTACTGTTTTGATTCCTGAATCTACACATTCTTTCGTAAACTTTTTCATTTCTTCAAATGCATTTTCAAACTTTGGTTTAGAAATTAATTTGTATTGTTCATCATTTGAAGCATTCAAACTAACTGAAATTACATCAATTAAACCTTTAATTTCAGGAACGATAGATTTTTTATTTATAAAATTACCATGTCCATTTGTATTTACACGAACCTTTATACCATTATCCTTTAGATATTTAGCAACTTCTTTTAATAAATCCAACTTCATAAAAGGTTCACCATATCCGCAAAAAACAACTTCCTCTGGGGTATCAAAGTTTTCAAATTGAGAAATTACATCTTTTGCTTCTACGTTTTCTTTTTCCAACCACATGTTCTTGCCTTTAATTTCGTCAACTGTATTTCTAATACAGAAAAGACAAGCATTCGAACACTTATTTGTTAAATTTACATAAAGTGTTTTGGAGTGTTCGGCGTCATCTTCAATTGAATATACATACGTATCCATAGCTACATTATTGCATGTTGAATTTTCAATGTAAAGTAGTTATGAAGTAGTAATAACAAAAAATAAAGGCAAACTTTTCATAAAAAAGTTTGCCTTTAAAAACTAAAATGCAAATTGTTCGTTATCAATCATATTCTTGAATTTTGTAATATTTGATTGGAACAATAATTGCAAGTCACCAACAGGACCGTTTCTTTGTTTAGCAATAATGATATCGGCTTTGCCTTTTGAATCAGCCTTTTGGTTAATTTCTTGAACTTCACCGTCTTCATCTTTTTTATCTTTGTTGTAGTAATCTTCACGGTGAATAAACATTACAATATCGGCGTCTTGTTCGATTGCACCTGAATCACGCAAGTCTGAAAGCATTGGACGTTTATCGCCACGTTCTTCAACTTTACGAGATAATTGTGAAAGTGCAATTATCGGAACATTCAATTCTCTTGCTAGTATTTTTAAACCTCTTGAAATTGCTGAAATTTCTTGATTTCTATCATTGCTACTTGAAGAACTGTTGATAAGTTGCAAGTAGTCAATTACGACAAGACCTAAGTCTTTAACTTCCATTGCTAAACGACGACATTTAGCACGAATATCAGTCAATGTACAACCTGCGGTATCATCGATGTAAATAGGAACATCAGAGAATTTTTCCATTACTGTTGCAAGTTTGTTCCAGTCTTTGCTTTGCATATTACCACTACGTAGACGTTGTGAATCAACTTCAGCTTCTGCACACATCATACGCTGAACTAATTGTTCACGTGACATTTCAAGAGAAAACATTGCAACTGGTACCTTTGATTTTATTGCTACATTAGCAACAATGTTCAAAGCAAAAGCGGTTTTACCCATTGATGGACGAGCTGCAAGAATAATCAAATCCGATTTTTGAAGCCCGTTTGTCATATCATCTAACTTGTAGAAATGAGTTCTAACACCTGTACATTCATCACGGTGTTGATATCTGTATTCAATCTTACTGTATACATTAAATACATCTTCCTTTACCGGAATAAAATCTTTTGTAGATTTTTGAGAAGAAATATCAAAAATCAATTTTTCTGCATTTTCAAGAGAATCGTCAACATTGTCTTGATCGTAACCAGAAGCTACAATTTCAGAACCGGCAGTAATTAATGCTCTTTTGATTGATTTATCTTGAATAATTTTTGCATAATAACCAACATTGGCTGTTGTTACAGTTTTAAAAGCTAAATCATTGATAAATGCACGGCCGCCAACAAGTTCAAGGCAAGAAGAATAGCTCAAAACGTCAGATACAGAAACAATGTCAATCATTTGATTTTGGTTAAATAATTGAAGCATTGCTTCAAAAACATAGCGATGAGCAGGCTTGTAAAAACTGTCTGCATTAATTGATTCAACAACTTTTGGCATAACTGAAGGGTTAACAAGAATTGCCCCTAAAACAGCTTCTTCCGCCGCAATATCTTGAGGCATAAGCGCAGCATTAATGTCAGTTGTTGATTGTTTTTTAGTAGTTGTTCTTCCGGCCATTTTTAATAAATTATCCTTAATTTTATAATAAGAGGTTAGCA
>URRM01000055.1 GCA_900550295.1 uncultured bacterium | reverse complement strand
ATTATATCGCACCCGCCTTTGTGTAATCATTTCATAAGGGTTTAAGATAAGAAGACGATAATGATTCCGTGCTACGACACAGATTCTTTATTACACATTACACATAAAAATACAACTGTAGTTTAGGCATTTTCTGAAAAAAACTGTGATTAAAATAACATTTTGATAATAAATGGCTTATAGTCTTTTTAGAAATTAAGATTATATAAACATATAATTATCTATTGTATAATATAAGTAAGAATAGAGTTTGGAATTATGAGAAAATATCATACACACATAACCTTAATATTTTTAGCATGTATTTTGTACGTAATGGCAAACTTCCAAAGGGTTGCAATCCCTGGGGCGATATTTGATACGTTGCAAGCGGACTTACAAGCAAATGCACCGACAATTACATCTTTTGGTGCAACATTTATGTACACTTATGCTTTTAGCTTGCTTGCTATCGGAATGTTGGTTGACAGATTTAGTGGTGTAAAAGTTATTTTGTGGGGTGGTTCATTGTTTGCTTTAGGCGCTTTGATATTTCCTAACACAACTTGCTTACCATTGTTGTACTTTAGCCGTATGCTTTTAGGTGCAGGTGCTGCTTGTTTCTATTTGAGTTTGGTTCAAGAGGTTAAAAAATGTTTTCCTGATAAATATTTTGGAATTTCTGTTTCATTAATGTTAATTACAGGATATATGGGTGGTGTTTGTGCTAATGCCCCATTTATAATAGTTGCGCATGCATTCTCTTGGCAGGCTGTAATGAATGTTTTGGCGATAATAATACTTATTGTTGTTTTGGCCTATGCTTTTGTTTTACACTTTTTGCACGGTGTACCGCAAAACGAACATGTACATTTTTCACTAGAGCCTTTTAAAGAAGTTTTGTCAAAGCATTTTAATCGTAATTTATATATGTTTGCAGGTTTAAATTACGGATTGTATTACGTAATTCAAACAGTTATCGGGGTTAAATTTTTAAAAGATTTTGTTAATTTATCTGCGACTCAAGCTTCTGTTGCTCTTTCAATAATGGTTGTTATTGCTGGTATTTCAGGTTTATCTTTGGCAACTTTAAGTAAATTATGTAATAACAGACGTGTAATTTTTATGAAGAGTGTTTGCTTGTTTACAACAACAATCTTTGCAATAATTTTCTTATGCTTGTTGTTTGATATTAGAACACATTTAATCGTTTATATGTTGATGCTGGTTGCAATTGGCGGTGGTATGTCACCTTTATTGGTTCCAATTATTCATGGTACAAACAAATACGAAGTTAGGGGTACAGCATTAAGTATAATGAATTGTTGTTTCTTCTTGTCAGTAGGTATTTTAGCAAGTTTGGTGGGTGTTTTGCTTGACGTATATGCCCCTGTTTCAAATAGTGTAGGACATTTGGTTTATTCAAATAAATCATATATGCTTGTTTTTGGTACTTTCATTTTGTTTTCATTTGTTGAAATGTATAATGTTTTCAAACTTAAAGACGTAGAATAAAAAATCTCATTTTAATAGAGGATTTAAAATCTCTCAAAAATCCATAGAATAGAATCGTGGACTTGGAGGGAAATATTTTATGTCAACAATCGGGGCATTAACTGCAAATACAGACTTACAGTCTTTAATGGCTAAAATGTACGGAAACAGTACAAGTAAAGTTAATAGCGCAAAAGAAAATTTAGAAAGTCTTTTAGCTACAAACTCAAATGATATTAGCAAAAATAACGATTTTTTGAATAAATTACAAGAACAATATCATTCTTTAGGTTTGAATAAATCTGAAAGTGTGCAAGGTTTACAAGAATCTCAATTGATTAATCAAGAATTTGGAATTCCGTCAAACTTGAAAATTGAAGGTGTGAACGAAACTTCTGAATCAAATTCATATAAAAACTTGTTAGACAAGCTAATGGGTTCAATTGATAAAGCTTTAGATACAGATGGCGATGGCAAAGTTTCACAACAAGAATTAAAAGAGGGCTTTGAAAAACTTGCAAAAAAAGTTCCAAATAACGAAGTTGCAGGGACTTTAGCTAACCTTGGCTCAGGCAAAAATTTGGCAGGAAACTTTATTCAAGGTTTGATTAACAACTATAAAGACAACGGTGGAATAGCGAGTGTAATTTCATCACTAGGCTCTGTCGTTTAAATTAATATATTAGGAAGAGAGAATAAGGAAATCGGCGGTTTGCTGCGTTGCAAACCGCCTTATTTTATGCTATAATTCTTCGGGATATTAGCGAGGAGTAAAGATTATGCATAATACTAGAAAAATTACTGATGATTTAACTTTTTTGGGCGTGAATGATAGAAGAATTGCACTTTTTGAAAATGTTTTTCCTGTAGAAAGAGGTGTTTCTTATAATTCATATCTATTAAAAGATGAAAAAACAGTTTTATTAGACACTGTAGATAAAAGTGCACATGACCAATTTTTAGAAAACTTGGCTTATGCTCTTGAAGGCAGAAAATTAGATTACTTGGTTGTAAACCATATGGAACCTGATCACGCTGCTACAATTCAAGACGTTGTTGAAAAATATCCGGAAGTTAAGATTGTTTGTAACGCAAAAACTCAAACTATGTTGAAACAATTCTTCTCTTTTGATGTAGATGCAGACACAATGATTATCAAAGAAGGTGACGTTTTAGAAACAGGTAAACACAAATTAACTTTTATTATGGCGCCAATGGTTCACTGGCCGGAAGCAATGGTTACTTATGACGTAACTGATAAAATTCTATTCTCTGCAGATGCTTTTGGTACTTTTGGTGCTCTAAACGGTAATATTTTTGCTGATGAAGTTGATTTTGAAAAAGATTGGCTTGATGATGCAAGAAGATATTATACAAATATTGTTGGCAAATATGGCGCTCAAGTTCAAGCTCTTTTGAAAAAGGCTTCAGGTGTAGAAATTAATATGATTTGCCCTCTACACGGTCCTATCTGGAGAGAAAATTTGGGTTGGTTTATTGACAAATACCAAAAATGGTCAACTTATGAACCTGAAGAAAATACAGTATTACTAATTTACGGCTCTGTTTACGGTCACACAGAAAATGCTATGGATATTTTAGCCGGAAAACTTGCAGACAAAGGTATTAAAAACATAAAAGTTTATGATGTTTCAAAAACTCATTACTCTGAAATTGTTGCTCAAGCGTTTAGATGCTCTCACCTTGTAATCGGCTCAATTAGCTACAATGGCGGAATCTTCTGCAATATGGAAACAGTTCTTACTGACCTAAAAGCTCATGCTTTGAAAAACAGAAAGGTTGCAATTGTTGAAAACGGTACTTGGGCAGTTACTGCAAGCAAACAAATTAAAGCAGTGCTTGAAACAATGGGTAATATGGAAGTTTTAGAACCTACAGTTACTCTAAAATCAGCACTTAAAGACGAACAAGAAGAAGAATTAAATAAACTTGCTGATGTAATTTATTCATCAATGAAATAAGGAGCTAAAATGAAAGTATTAATGATTAACGGAAGTGCAAATGTTCAAGGCTGTACGTATACAGCGCTTAAAGAAATCGAAAAAGAACTTAATGCACAAAACATAGAAACAGAAATTGTTTCACTGGGCAACAAACCAATCAGAGATTGTATGGGCTGTTGCAGTTGCCGAAATACAGCTTCTAACAAATGCGTATTTGAAGATGATATTATAAACAGCATAATTGAAAAAGCCAAAGATGCTGATGGTTTTGTTTTTGGTTCACCTGTTTACTACGCCCACCCATCAGGACGTTTGCTTTCTGCAATGGATAGAATGTTTTATGCCGGCGGTGCAAATTTTAAATATAAACCTGCTGCCGCAATTGTTTCAGCACGTCGTGCAGGTACAACAGCCAGCTTAGATGCTATTATGAAGCATTTCACTATTAATTGTATGCCTGTAGTTCCTTCAAATTACTGGAACATGGTTCATGGTAATGCGCCTGAGCAAGTTCTTCAAGATAAAGAAGGTATTCAAATTATGCATCTTGTTGGCAAAAATTTGGCTTGGATGATGAAATCTTTCGAAATTGCAAAGAAAAATGGAATCGAGCACCCTCCTGTTGAAGAAAAAATTAAGACAAATTTTATTAGATAGTCTTAAAAACATTTGTTATTAGATTTTGTCCGTAAAAATACGTACGTATTTTTACGGACGTATTTTACCTACAAAAACCTCAAAAAGGTTATTAAGATTAGTCTTTAGCTGTCATAATCGTCAAGTGACAGGCTGGATAATGGTTTTAGAGATGTTATTAGAAATAAGCGCAAAATTTTGAAGAATTCAAAATTTTGCGCAAAATAAAAGCCACTTTTTAAATTTTAGTGGCTTAAAATTTTTTCATTTTAGGAAGGGAATGTGTTAGGTAGGGTAGGTTAGTGTGTAGTGTGTGTTTTCTCTAATTTTTCTCTCGTTCTTAGCTCTTTTTGTCTTCTTTAAACGGTTAATATAACGTCTCTCTCGATTATTTCTCGTGTTCTTTAATGTTTGTCATCTTTGACTTACATCTATATAAAGTATTTTAAAAAGGTCGGATTTCAGACATGTGATTTTTTGTTACAATTCGTAATAATACAACCTAAAATGCAATAAAATCAATGTTGTAGTATAATTATTTATTATGAATAAACGACTAATTTTTTTATTAACAATTTTTTTTATACTATTGAGTGTGCTAATTAACAATTCAATTTTAAAAGTTGTGTATGTCAATCCACAAACGAATATTGAGGCTCTCAAGTATTCTAAAAAAGCTATAAAACCTATTGATAACGCTTTAGATAAGGCTATGAGCCTTTGCAGACAAGAAAATAAGGATATGCATTATCTTTATAAAAATTATTACGGAAGTGGATTTATCAAGAATAACCCTATTCCGAACGACTTGGATGTAGCTGTTGGAGTGGATTTGGGCGAATTTGAATATGATGGAGAAAATTCTTATAACACATCAAAAGCAATCGTAGAAAAGATTTCAACATATCATTTATACTCGCATATAGTATTTTTAAAGAATAAAAAGCCATTTTTAATAGATAAATCGACTATTTCAAAGCTAAATGAGTTGGAAAAAAAGAAGATTTCATCTATAGAAAACATTACAGATGGAATAGAAAAAATCTTTAAAAATGACGTTCAAATTATACATTCAACAAAACCTTATAAAGGTCAAAACGTTAATTATACTCTGGTTTTTAAGCCAAACGAGGTTTTTGTTAATAATATTACGCCAATATTTACTTATACAAACGGAATTACGTATAACAAGACTATGACTGATTTTCCACGTGAATTAACCGTTGTTCCGGATTTTTATGCAAGAATTAAAAACACAAAAACAGGTGAAATAAAGTCTATAGACCTTGTTGAGGAGTCTTTTTTAGGTGAAAGATTCCAAATCTCACGTAGATTTTTTGTTCCGCTTGTTTTTACAGGTAATCAATCCTTAAAATATTTGAAAACATTGGATTTTCTGAAGGATGATGAAAAATATTTAGATACAAGAATGTTTAATTATTTTAGATATATAACAGAGGTTCAAATGTACATGGATACATCGTTAGATCCCGTAAAACTTTTGAAACGATTGCATCAATGTGTCGATATCATTTATCCTGTACTTACAGAAGAACAACAAGAAAAAATTTATTCAGATATCGGCGAAACTCTAAGTAAACCTGATATTCAGACTGTTACTGATTACTTAGCAATTTATAGAAATTTGAAATTTATCACTCAAAATAAATTTATGATGACTAAAGCTGAGGAATACGGCTATTTCAAACAATGGATCGTTAATTCAAATATCTGTTTGGAAAAATTAAGTAAAAACCCTAAGTACAAGGACGAAGTCAAAGATTTATACAAAATTCATAACGAAATTTTAGCCAAATTTAGAGATATGAGTTCGGAAACAAAATTGGCAGAATTAAATAAATACTTGGATAACAAGGATTTAGATGTATATATTGATTGTGCAAAAATAATCAATGAAAATATAGAAGATACCGGCAAATTTGTTAATGATTTTGAAATGTTGAATGATATTTTCAAAAAATCAGGTTATCATTCTATAGATTTATATTGGCAAAATAAAGACACAGTCTATATTGCACGAAATGAATTTACTAAAACATTTACGCAAAAAGATGTTGAGTCGCTTGTTAAAGAAAATAACTTGCCACAAGCTAATTATAAGTTATCGAAAGAAACCAAAATTTTAAATAATAAAAAAGAAACGGTCTTTGTAAGATATAAATCTTCAGAAGCTGAAAACCAATATTTAAAAGTGGTTGAGGATAAACTATTACAAGATAAAAAGAACTTTAAAATTAAACGTAAGTACTTATAATACAGTCTTTTTAAATTTTAGTATCAAAGCAAAGTATAATATGCAAAATGCAACGATTTTTGCCAAAATGACGTAATTATTGTTAAATTTGAATGTAAATAAAAACACCATTGCAAAGGCTGAAACACTTATTAGCATTGATATTACTAGTGTTTTAAACAATTTTGAAGGTACTATAAAATTCAGTTGTTTGAAATTTACGAACGAATTTAATATGAAAAGTAGTAAAATTGAAGTTATCATTGTCATTCCAACACCTAAGATGCTGAAATATTTTATTAAAACGAAATTTAAAATAATGCAAATACCGGCTACAATAAGGCTTATAGCTGTTTCGACATAAGTTCTGTTTTTAAGATGATATTTTATATTCATTAATTTCATAAATTCATGAATAAAGATTGTTACAGCGCAGAAAGGAAATAAAAGTCCTAAGTAGTAGTATTCTTGCTTAAATGCGAGCTTTGCTATGTCAAAAGGGAAGAAGCAAAATATACAAACAAATGGTAAAAACATTGCTATATATAGCCTTAAAGCGCTTGTCATAAAACCTTTCAATTTATATTTTTTTTCAAATCGTTTTATTATTAAAGGAAAAATAGAAAATAATAGCAGAGAAAAAAGTGGAGTTAGTGCATTGGTAGTGAAAAACCAAGCGGTACCTACAATTGCTGTGTTTAGAAATTCTTTATTAAATTGTAAAATGAATTTTCCGAGATGTAAAATTAACCAAATACAAATATTCGTGAAAATAAGTGGGATGGCATATATAAGCACATTTTTTGTGATTTTTGAATCAAATTTTAGGCTTAATTTATACTTTAAATTTAATTTGTACAATAAAATAATATCAATTAAAGCAACCGCAAAAGTCATAGCAACAAGGATTGCAGAGGCTTTTGAAATTATGTTTGAAAATGCAAAAAATAATCCTAAAAGTGCCAATTGGTAGGCTACAATTGAAATTGCATATAAATAAGGCATTTTTAAAATCCTAAGCAGTTGATATAGGAATTGTCGAATTCCGCACGGAATAACCAATACAAGGGTTAAGAAAAATAGTTGATTAGATATTAAAAATTTTGTACAAACAATGTTTTTAAAAATGAAATAACTTATGAAAATACCTAAAATAGCGATGAATTCTATCATTGCAATGTTTGAATAAAATTCATTGAGGCGGTTGTCTTGTTTGTATTTGCAGAAAAATCTTAAAACAGATTTTGCAATCCAATCTGTTGAGCAAGTGCAGACAAAATTCAGTATACCAATACAAATTTGGAATACGCTCATTTCATTTGTAGATAAGAAATAAGCAAGAATCGGCACAATTATAAGTGAGTTTAGAATTACTAAAATTCTTGATGGTAAGTAGCTCAAAAAGCTTGCCAATACTATCTTATAATTGCGCACACTTGCAAGAGTTTGCATTGCTTATGCCTTTAACAAGTTGATAAAATCTTCAATTGCTTTTTGCTGACCTGAAAGTTCTTCAATTTTTGCTTTTGTTTCTTCAACAAGTTCTTTAGGTGCTTTTTCAACGAATTTAGGGTTATTTACCCTACCTTCAAGTGAAGATTTTTCTTTCAACAATTTATCTAATTTTTTGTTTTGTCTTGCAATTTCTTCATCCATATCAATCAAGTTTTCCAATGGTATGATAATTTTTGAAGCTGAAACAACTGCTGTTGCACTCTTCTTAGATGAATTATCTGTGTTTTCAATAAATTTAACATTTTCAACTCTTGCTAAACGTTGTAAATAAGGAATTACAGCCTCAAATACAGGTTTTTCTTCGCTTGGAGCAAGAACTTCAATGTTAACCTTGATTGAAGGAGAGATGTTGAAACTTTGGCGAACATTTCTCAAAGATGTGATTGTTTCAAATACAAGTTCCATTTCTTTTGCTTCTGTTGGGAAGTGGTATTCGTCTTTGTATTGAGGATATTCAGCTTTGATTAATGCTGTAACGTCTGTTTTTACACCTAATGCTTGCCAAATCTTTTCTGTAATATGTGGCATAATTGGGTGCAATAGTCTTAATGACATATCTAGAACGTGTTTCAACATTCTTTGTGTATTTAATTTTAATTTTTCATCTTGTAATTGAATTTTTGCAATTTCTACATACCAGTCGCAGTATGAATTCCAGAAGAAATCATATAGAACGTGAGCCATTTCACCAATTCTATAATTTTTGATATTATCATTTACAAGTTTTGTTGTTTCGTTTAATTTGTCTAAAATCCACTTGTCAGCGATAGTCAAGCTGTTCATATCAATTGCATTATCATCAACACCTTCAAGGTTCATTAATACGAAACGAGAGGCATTCCAGATTTTATTTGCAAAATTTCTGCCATATTCAAAACGTTCATCAGAAATTTTAATATCTTGACCTCCGTATGTACAAAGTGATGTAAGAGTGAATCTTAAAGCATCACAGCCGTATTTATCAATGATTTTAACTGGATCAATTGTGTTGCCTTTAGATTTAGACATTTTTTGACCTTTTTCATCTCTGATTAAACCGTGAATATAAACAGTGCTGAAAGGTGCTTTGTGAGTGAATTCTAAGCCCATTGTAATCATTCTTGCTACCCAGAAGAAGATGATATCAAAACCAGTTACAAGAACTGATGTTGGGTAGAATTTTTTGAAATCGTCTGTTTCTGTTTGTGGAAATCCCATTGTTGAGAATGGCCACAAACCTGATGAGAACCAAGTATCAAGACAATCTGTATCTTGAGTATAGTGTTCAGGATCCGGATTTTCTTTTGCTACAACCATTTCTCCTGTTTCGTTGTGGTAGTACGCCGGAATTTGGTGTCCCCACCATAATTGACGAGAAATACACCAGTCACGAATATTTTCCATCCAACCTAAGTAGTTTTTAGTCCAACGTTCCGGAACAAATTTTATTCTTCCGTCTTTTACTGCTGCAATGGCTTCTTTTGCTAAAGGTTCCATTTTTACAAACCATTGTTCTGACAATAATGGTTCAATAGTTGTGTTACAACGTTGGCATTTACCTACATTGTGTTCGTGGTCAGTAATTCTTAATAAGAAGTTTTGGTATTGTAAGTCGCCTACAATAGCTTTTCTTGCTTCATATCTGTCCATTCCTTGATATTTTTCAGGAACTTCAGCACAAGATTTCATTTTACCTTGTTCATCAATAACCCAAATTGGTTTCATATTGTGACGTTTACCAACTTCATAATCGTTAGGATCGTGTGCAGGTG
The DNA here is from genome assembly GCA_900550295.1 of uncultured bacterium. Lineage (GTDB taxonomy): Bacteria > Cyanobacteriota > Vampirovibrionia > Gastranaerophilales > Gastranaerophilaceae > UBA6984. The sequence continues at coordinate 1,157 of URRM01000055.1, read as the reverse complement.
TGATTTTTACAGCACCTGTACCGAATGATTTATCAACGTATTCATCAGCAATAATAGGGATTTCACGTCTTGTTAGTGGAATATATACCGTTTTGCCGATTAAATCTTTGTATTTGAAATCATCTGGATGAACCGCAATTGCTACATCTCCAAACATTGTTTCAGGACGAGTTGTTGCAACAACAATAGCGCCTTGTTCCTCTTTTAGAGGGTAAGAAATTTCCCATAAATGACCTTGTTCCGTTTCATATTCAGTTTCAATATCAGAAATTGCGGATTGACAACGTGGACACCAGTTTACAATGTATGCACCTTTGTAAATTAATCCTTTTTCGTATAGTTTAACAAAAACTTCTTTTACAGCTTCTGAACAACCTTCATCAAAAGTGAAACGTTCTCTTGAACGGTCAAAAGAAACGCCTAAACGTTTGCATTGGTCAAGGATTGCAGATTTATGTTCATTAGTCCATTTCCAAGTTTCTTCTAAGAACTTTTCACGTCCTAAATCGAAACGAGTTTTACCTTCAGCACGCAATTTCTTTTCAACAACTGCTTGTGTTGCAATTCCGGCGTGGTCTGTACCCGGAATCCATAAAGCTTCATAGCCGGCCATTCTGTGATAACGAGTAAGAATATCTTGTAATGTTTCATCTAAAGCATGTCCCATATGTAATACACCTGTTACGTTTGGAGGTGGAATTACCATTGAAAATGGAGGTCTTGTAGATTTTGCATCGGCCTTAAAATAGTCGCCTTTTTCCCAGAATTCATAAATTTCTTTTTCTGTTTCAAGAGCGTTATAAACTGTTGGTAAATCGTTAATATTTGTCATTTTTGTTTCCTTTTCTTTTGTTTTAAAATTAACACAAAAAAGACCTTGCGTAAAGTTTTCAATGTTTTTCAATTTTTTAGACAGTTGACTAGTAGCCAAAAAGTTTGAGCAGTGCTACTATAAATATACTAAAGAGAACTTTAAATCACTTCCTATATAAATTTTAAAACATAGTACAATTACACTTTCCATTGTACTAGGGCCCACACAAGTGTACCAGTGTGGGCTTGCTTTTTTATTGAAAAATTAGTCTAAATATTAATATAAATTTTTTTAATTTATTTTTTGTTTTTATTTTAGTTTCTGAACTTAAATATGAACCCAT
>URRM01000054.1 GCA_900550295.1 uncultured bacterium | reverse complement strand
CCCGCCTTTTTTTTATTGTTTTAAATAAGCTTCAATAAATCCGTCAATATCTCCGTCCATTACTGCATCAACATTTCCGACTTCATATCCTGTTCTGTGATCTTTCACCATTTTATATGGATGGAAGACATAAGAGCGAATTTGAGAACCAAAATTAATATCAAAATTTTGTCCCTTTAATTCTGCAAGCTTCTTTTCATGTTCAGCTTGACGTATTGCCAATAATTTTGCGGCAAGCATTTGCATTGCAATGGTTCTGTTTTGAAGTTGAGAGCGTTCTTGTTGGCATTTAATTACAATACCTGTAGGTTTGTGCAGAATTCTAACAGCAGTTTCTACTTTGTTTACGTTTTGTCCGCCTGCACCACCGGAACGCATTGTGTCTAACTCAATATCTTCCGGCGGAATTATTATTTCTTTTTCATAATCTTCGATGATTGGTGAAACTTCACAACTTGCAAAACTTGTTTGTCGTTTGCCGTTTGCGTTGAATGGAGAAATTCTAACTAATCTGTGAACTCCACGTTCAGCTTTTGCGTAACCAAATGCAAATTTGCCTGTGATTTTAATCGTTGCTGATTTAATACCCGCTTCATCACCTTCTGATTTATCTAAAAGTGTAACCTTCCAACCTTTTTTTTCTGCCCAACGAGTGTACATTCTAAGTAACATTCCAGCCCAATCTTGAGCATCAGTACCACCTGCGCCGGCATTTACAGTGAGCATTGCATCAGCACTATCATATTCTCCTGAAAGCATAAGTTGAATGTCAAATTTGTTCAATTCTTGTTCTAAAACTTCTAAATTAGAATTAGCTTCATTGATTAAATCTTCATCTTGCATTTCGTATGCAATTTCGGCATCAGAAATAATTTCTTCCCAGTGCTCAACTCGAGAAATATTTTCCTTTATTTCTCTTGTTTTTTGACCTAATTCGCTTGCAAGTTTTTGATCAGTCCAAACTTCAGGAGATTGTAATTTCGCTTCAAGTTCAGAAAGCTCTTTTTTAGAGTTTTCTATGTCAAAGACACTCCTTGTTTTTTGCTATTCTGCTTTTTAAATCTTTGATATCCATAATTATTTTTTCTTAGTTGATTTGTCAGCAAGTTCAGAATCCATACGTAAAAATACCGGATGAATATCTTCTTTTGAGATTAATTTACCAACTTTGATGTTATCAATAGTTAAGTCATTATATTTTATAGATAAATCAAATGATAATTGTTTTGCCATTTCTTTAGCAATATTAGGGCAGAATGGCTCAATTAATGATGCAATTATGCACATAATATCAAGAACGGTTGTCAAAACTTGACCACATTCAAGCATTTTTTCTTCTTTTGCCAAAGTCCAAGGAGCATTGTCTGTAACGTATTTGTTAGTTACGTCGACAAGTGAAATGATTGCATTTCCTGCTTCTGCAACTTCATATTTATCAAAGTGATTTTTTACAATATCAATAGTATTTTTAGCCGTATTTAAAATACTTGCATCTGTTTTGAATTCAGGTTTAATTTCACCGTCAAAATATTTTACAAGCATTGATAAAGTTCTGTTTAATAAGTTACCCATTGAGTTTGCAAGGTGGGCATTAACTTTTTCTTTGAAATCGTTATCTGAATAGTTACCGTCTTTACCACAAGGTGCAGATGTTGCCATATAGTAACGAAGTGCATCAGGTGTTTCAAGTTCAAAGTTTTTTAAAATATCTTGAGGTGCAATTACGTTGCCTAAAGATTTTGACATTTTTGTTTCATCAATTGTAATCCAACCGTGAGCTAAAAGTTGTTTTGGTAACGGTAAATCAAGAGCCATTAATATTCCTAGCCAATAAATACTGTGGAATTTAAGAATATCTTTACCGATTACATGAACATCTACCGGCCAATATTTATTGAATTTTTCATCACTTTCGCCATCAGGATTGTATCCTAGAGCTGTAATATAGTTTGAAAGTGCATCAATCCAAACATAAATAACTTGTTCAGGATCATCAAGAACCGGAACACCCCAAGTTACGTTTGAAATTGAACGTGATACAGAAATATCTTGAATATCTTGTAATTGGTTTAAGACTTCGTTTGCTCTAAAACTTGGAACAATAAAATCAGGGTTTTCCTTGATATGTTTAATGATTGCATCTTTGTATTTTGAAAGTTTAAAGAAGTAGTTTTCTTCTGAAACTTCTTCCGGTTTTTTCAAGTGATCAGGGCAAAGTCCATCTTCGGTTAAATCTTTTTCATTTAAGAAACATTCACAACCGCTACAATACAAACCTGTGTAAGAATGTTTGTAGATATCCCCTTTTTCAACAAGTTTTTTGAAGATTTTTTGAACAATTTTTTCGTGTTGTTCGTCTGTTGTTCTGATAAATTGGTTATAGTCTATGCCTAAAGCTTTCCAACAATCTTGGAATTTTTGTGCATTTGCATCACAAAGTTCTTTTGGTGTAATACCTTGAGCTGCAGATGTTTTTTGGATTTTGATACCGTGTTCATCTGTGCCTGACAAGAAATAGACATCATCGCATCTTTTTTTGTAGTGTCTTGCAATAATATCAGTTAATATTTTTTCGTAAGCATGACCGATGTGAGGTGCACCGTTTACGTAGTCAATAGCTGTTGTTAAATAAAATTTTTCCATAAAATCCTCTTTATCTATAAGTAATTATAAAAAAATTATACAATAAACATAGATTTTATTTAGAGAGTAAATATCTTGCAAATGAAAATTTAATTGATATAATTGAATGCATAGTTATATAATACGCATAATCCAATAGGGATAGTGCTTAGAAGGCTTTAAAGAAAGACGATTTAATGAAAAAAAATAGCTGCACTCAAGTTAAAAATTTTAACTTTTTGAATTTGATTAGATACACAAACATTGATTCTCATCATATTTTTTCAATTTTTGGAATCATAATAAAATCAAGATACAAGAATAAAAATATAGAACAACGAAAAGTTAGTGAATATGGCTTAAATACGGAAGAAAGAAGCCCTAAAATTATAGTTTCTTTGACAACATTCCCAAAACGCATAAAAACAGTTCATATTACTATAGAGCAACTGTTAACTCAATCCGTAAAACCTGACAAGTTAATTCTCTGGTTGGCAGAAGAGCAATTCCCTAACAAAGAAAATGATTTGCCGGAAGACCTTTTAAGATTGAGAGAATTCGGGCTAACTATAGGTTGGTGTAAAGATTTAAGATCTTACAAAAAGCTTTTACCAACACTGAAAGAATATCCGAAAGACATCATTATTACATATGATGATGATATTTATTACGAAAAAGATTCTATCAAAAAGTTATACGAGGAATATTTGAAAAATCCTAAAAATGTTTATACTCACAGAGGCGTAAGTTTTTATGTTGAAAATGACACAATAAAATACTATTCAAGAAACCAAGAATATTTTGATTGGAAAAAATGCGCAGAAAAGACTGTATACAACAAATTAACAGGTTGTGGAGGTGTTTTATATCCACCACATTCTTTGCATGCGGATATTCTTAATGAAGAAAAAATTAAACAAGTTTTACCAACTCAAGATGACGTTTGGTTTTGGGCAATGGCAGTTTTAAATAAAACTCCTATTCGAATCGTAGATGGTTATTCTTGTAACTTGCCAACAATAGAAGATACTCAAGATTGTGGATTGTGTAAAATAAATAAAACAAATAGTACAGGTTTAACAGCTCTTGAAGCTATGAATGTTATGGTTAAAGAATATCCAGAAATCATGGATATTTTAAAGGAGAATAAATAACAATGAAACTTTTTTCGCCTTTAAAGCAAGCCTTAAATGGTATTAAAAAAATTTTTTTAGAAGTTTTTGTTTTCAATAGAAAAATTAGACGAATTTTAAAGGGCAATATTGCAAAACATTATTTAAAAACATATGTCAAAAGAGTTGCAAAAAGAGGTAAAAATGCAAATCTTCAAATTGAACCAATTAAGGAATATACAATTTGGCAATTTTGGGATAAAGGTATAGAAAACGCTCCTGAGGTTGTAAAAAGATGTGTTGAAACTATTGATAAATACGAACCTGATAAAAAACACGTGATTTTAAGTTTTGACACAATAAAGGATTATATAGATATTCCTCAAAAATATTATGACTTGTTAAAAGCAGGTAAAATGAAAATGGCGCATTTTTCAGACATTTTGCGCACAATGCTTTTAATAAAATACGGCGGTTGTTGGATAGATTCAACAGTATATTTGACCGGAAAATTACCTGAATATATTACAAATTCGGATCTGTTTTTATTTAAAAATTATGAAGATGTAGATTTAGACGGTTTGAATATGGCAAATTATTTCATTCACTCTAAACCTAATAACAAAATGCTAAAAGATGAATTGGATGTAATTGAAGAATATTGGAAAGATAACAATTATGTGATGAATTACTTTTTCTATTTGCACATTTTTACTCTTTTAACAAAGTCTGACGAAGAAAATAAACGTATTTGGGCTAAAGTACCGTTCGTAAGTTTTATTCCGGTTCAACATTTTCAAAGAGAATTAATGACTCAATTTGATGAACAAAAATGGAATGCGTTTAAAGAACAGTCAAATATTCACAAACTTTCATACAAATCAAAAGCTTTAGGCTTGAAAAAAGAACAGGAATTGAGCGGAACTTTTTATGAAAAATTAATCAAAGGAGAATTAAATTAATGTCAATAAAAGATTTTTTTGAAAAACATATTTTTGCTTGTAAAAATATAGATAGCCACTATGTTTTAATATTTTTCGGCAAAATTCAAATATCTTTTAGACACAAATCCCAATTTGATTACCATGAAGCAACAGAATATGGTGTTACAACAGAAAAAAGAACTCCGCAAATTATTGTTTCATTAACAAGTTATCCAAAAAGAATACCAACGCTTCACAAGGTTATTAATACACTTTTAAGACAAACCTTAAAGCCGGATAGGGTAATTCTTTGGCTTGCTTATGATCAATTTCCAAATAAAGAAAAAGATTTAACAGAAGATTTGTTAAAATTAAAAGATTTGGGTTTAGAAATTCGTTGGTGTGAAAATTTAATGTCATTTAAAAAGTTAATGCCGGCACTAAGAGAATTTACTGAAGATATTATCGTTACTGCAGATGATGATTTATATTATGAACAAGATTGGTTAGAAACATTGTATAATGCATACAAAGAAGATCCTTCCAATATATATGTTCAAAGAATTTGTAGAATGTATTTTAAAAACAATGGCGAAGTTTCAAAACATTCAGCAAAAGAAAGATTGTTTGATTTGTTCAGTGAACCTTCATATTTGAACAGCCCTTTTGGTGGTTCAGGATGTTTGTATCCGCCTCATTGCCTATCGGATGAAGTTTTTAACATTGATTGTGCAAGAGAACTTACAACCTCTCACGATGATTTATGGTTCTGGGCAATGGCAGTTTTAAACGGAACTAAATTTTGTGAAGTCAGTGGTTTAAATAAACAATTCTATATTTTAGATGAAACTCTGGGAACGGGCTTATCTAAAGCTTTTACCGCAGATGTAACATTAAGTATATATGACAAATTGATGAATAAATATCCGCAAATTCGGGAAAAACTAATGAATAATATATAGTTTTTGTTTACATGTTGTCTTTTAGAAATATAATGTGAATATACAAATAAAATTTTCTTTCTAATAAAACCAACACGGTTTTATAAATAAAAAATATAATGGGATAGTAATTAATGTTTAAAAATATTTTCAAAATTATTAAGTATGATGTAAATACTCAAATTGTAATTTTTAATAAGATAAAAATTACTTTTAAAAATAATGCAATGAAAAAAATATTAAAAGATATAGAAAAAGAAAATAATTTTGAAGATTATAAAAAAAGAAATGTTGATATTACTCAAGTGCCTCAAGCAAAAGGCATTTTAAGAGAAAAGCAACTAAAATGTTTGGAAATTTTAAAAAAAGTTGCAAATATTTGTGATGAAAACAATATAAACTATTGGTTAGCTTTTGGAACTTTGCTTGGAGCATATAGACACAAAGGCTTTATTCCTTGGGATGATGATATTGATCTTGATATGGAAAGAAGCGACTACGAAAAGATTTATCCAATTTTGAAAGAAGCTTTAAAAGATGATAAAGAGTGGAATGTTCGTGAATTTTTCAACAGGGATTTTCAAATAAGAGTCTATAACACAAAAAATGAACATATTGGTCTTGATATTTTCCCAATGGATGAAATTTATATTGATAATTCAGATGAAAAATCTTTGAATTCTTTAAACAAATTAGTACATAAAGCATTTAATGCTTTTGATAAAATTGGTAAAAAATATACCAGTGCAACTTCTAGAGAAGAAGCAAACAAAGATGCCTTAAAGATCACAAATGACATTGTTAAAACACATTCATCAAATAACGAAAATGCTACAAAAATATTGTTTTACGGTGTAGATTTTCATCACCCTATGGACAAATGTTGTCAGCTATATGATGATATTTTCCCATTAACAACAATAAAGTTTGAAGATGAAGAATTTAAGTGTCCAAAAAATTATCTAAAAGTGTTAGAAGATGAATTTGGCGATTACATGTCTTATCCTAAAAAATTCAAATATATTTTGTAAATAATGGTAACGTTTTGAATATTTGTGTTTGAATTTTACACTTATAATTGTTGTACTATAAAAAGTTCAATTATAGGTGAATTGAAGAACGGAAATTTTATGAAAGTTAATTCTGTTATGACTCAACCAAATTTTACAGCAAAGGTTAAAAACAAATCATTATTAATAATATTGGTAGTCCCAAATAACTTACAGTGGTATAATGTGGTTTAGCACGTGTAATTTAACATACAGAACAAGATTAAATTAACTATGAGATGTAGATGAACACACTGAGTCTTCATAAAATTTTTGTATTAACTGTAATTTTTTATTTTATTTTTATTAAGTTTTGTAAATACCGATTTTAAATAAAATTATTAGCTAGAGTAAATTCCAAAAATCCTTTTGCAAAAAGCGTTTTACCCTGAACAAAAGCAATACCCTATTTGTATATTTATATTGCAAATATAGGTGTAGGACAAAAATATGCAAAATAAACTCTTGACATTTATAATTTTTTATGCAAATATGTATGTAGAACAAAAATTCCTATGAACATTATAAAGGGTTTGTTCGATAGGAATTCTTTGCACTAACGTTTAAATTAGCTTCGCAACTACATCTTAAACGATTTTAATAAAAAAATCAAGTGCAGAGTTTAGATTAGTAACCCTTAGGAGATTAAAATGTTACATAAATATTATGTTAACAACTCTGCACAACAAACTGGCGATCACGAAGTCCATGAAGAACATTGCACTTATCTCAAGATGGCACATGACGTGAAATATCTTGGCATGTTTGAAAATGGGATTCAAGCTGTTGCATATGCAAGAAAATTTTATGCAAAGGCAGATGGTTGCTATTTTTGTTGCAAGGAAGCTCACACGAGGTAATTAAGATTTTAATGGAAAGAGGGAATATTCCCTCTTTCCAAAATCAAAAGGAATAAAATTAATGAAAAAAGTAAAACTAAAAGATATCGTAAATATTCAAATGGGGCTTGTTTTATCAAGAGCCGGAGCTAAACAACTTGAATTAATCAAGCAAAACGTAATGGAAAAAATTTCAACAAATGAAACTTATCAATATAAAACTGTTACATTGCGCTCTATTGATGAACAAGGAAATTTAGATGAAGATCAATGTGATGATTTTATCAGTAAAGATAAGTTAACAGATAGATATTTAACCGTTAAAAATGATATACTTATTAGGTTGTTCTCACCATTAAAAACTTGTCTAATAAGTGATTCACAAGAAAACATTGTTGTTCCTTCTCAATTTGGCATAATAAGATTAAACGATAATGCTAAGAATAATATTTTGCCTGAGTATTTGCAATTAGTTATGCAAAATAAGGATTTTATAAATCAAGTTGAAAAACTTGAAGAAGGTTTCCAACTGAGATCAATAAAAACAAGCTCAATAGAAAATGTTGAAATTTGCATTCCTACATTACAAAAGCAAAATAAGCTAATTGAAATTGCAAAACTCATGAAACGGAAAGAGAATTTATTATCAAAATTATTAGAACAACAAAAAATTCAAAATGAAATAATACAAGAAAAATTAATTAAAGGAGAAATATAATGAAAACTACTAAATCTGATATTGAAGCAGCTTTATGGCGTGGGGCAAATACCTTCAGAGGCATAATTGATGCTGCAAATTATAAAGACTATGTTTTATCTATGTTGTTTGTTAAATATTTAAGCGACACATATACAGAAAATTTAAATGATTTAAAAGACAAATATAACGATGAAGCAAGATTGGAAAGGGCAAAATCTCGTTTACCTTTTGTGCTCCAAGAAGAACAAACTTTCGATTACCTATATGATAATAGATATGACTCTGAAATAGGACAAAAAATTAATGCCGCATTGCGTGCTATTGAAGATAATAATGCACAATTACAAGGTGTGTTTCGAAGCGTAGATTTTAATAGTGAAGCTAATTTAGGTAACTCAAAACAAAAAGCTACAACATTAAGAAATCTACTTGAAGACTTTAAACCACTTGATTTAAGACCTTCAATGATTGAAGTAAAAGAAAACCAGGTTGCTTCAGATGTTCTTGGCGATGCTTTTGAATATATGATTGGTGAATTTGCTAGTCAAGCAGGCAAAAAGGCAGGTTCATTCTTTACACCGATGATGGTGTCAGAGTTGATGGCGCAAATTGCAAAACCAAAATCAGGAGACAGTATTTATGACCCGACATCCGGTTCAAGTTCATTATTGATTAGAGCTGCAAAATATGCCGGAGTAAAACAAGTTGCTATATATGGGCAAGAAATGAATGGATCTTCCTGGTCAATGGGTAAAATGAATATGTTTATTCACGACATTATGGATGCAAAACTTGCTTGGGGTGACACGTTAGCAAATCCTGCTCACCTTGATAGTGACGGGAATTTAATGAAGTTTAATGTAGTTGTTGCAAATATGCCATTTTCTCAGGATAAGTGGGCTGAAGGATTTAACCCCGGTGGCGAAAATGACGGCAATAACAAGAATAAAGATAAGAAATTTAAAATGGAAGCCAAACTTGATCCATATAACAGATTTGACTGGGGTGTGCCTCCATCAAGTAAAGGCGACTGGGCATTTTTATTGCACATGATAAATAGTTTACAACCTGACGGAAGAATGGTTGCCGTAGTTCCGCATGGTGTATTGTTTAGAGGTGCATCAGAAGGCATTATAAGAAAAAGAGTAATTGAAGAAAACTTGTTAGATGCGGTTATCGGGCTTCCTGAAAACTTATTCTTCGGCACATCTATTCCGGCTTGCTTGTTAGTTATTAAAAAGAATAGAACAGATAAAAATGTTTTATTTATCGATGCATCAGGCGAAGGAAGATACATTAAAGACAAAACTCAAAATAAGTTAACGGATAAGAATATTCAAGATATTTTGGATGTTTATGATAGCAGAAAAACCGTAGAAAAATTTTCTTATCTTGCAACGTTTGATGAAATCAAAGAAAATGAGTTCAACTTAAATATTCCTCGCTATGTTGATACATTTGAAGAAGAAGAGATTATTGATATTGATGAAGTTAGAAATAATATCAAAAATATCAAAACAGAACTCGCAGATGTTGAAACTCAGCTAAATAAATATTTAGAAGAACTAGGCTTGGGGGTATAGATGGACGAAGATAAAAAAGAATTAATTATATATGAGACGCCAAATGGCAAACTTGATATACAACTTGACCTAGAAAATGAAACAATATGGCTTGACAGAGAAAAAATAGCACAGCTATACAATATACATAGATCGGGAGTTTCTCGCCATATTCAAAATATTTTTGAAGACGGAGAAGTTGATGAAAAAAGCAATGTGCAAAAAATGCACATTGCAAATTCCGACAAACCTGTAGAATATTTTAGTCTTGATATTATCTTGGCTGTTGGTTACAGAACTAATTCTGCAATTGCCATAAAATTTAGAAGATGGGCAACTCAGACCTTAAAAGAATATATTATTAAAGGGTTTGTCCTCAATACCGAAAGATTAAAAAATCCTAGGGGATGGGATTATTTTGACGAACTTCTTGAAAAAATCAGAGAAATTCGTGCAAGCGAAAAAAGATTTTATCAAAAAGTCCGTGATTTATTTGCACTAAGTGTAGATTATAAAGATGACTTAAAGGCATCAAATGACTTTTTTGCAGAAGTTCAGAACAAACTTTTGCACGCAGTTACAAATAATACAGCAGCAGAAATAATAGTAAATCGTGCAGATGCAACAAAACCAAACATGAACCTTACAAATTGGAGTGGTTCAAGAGTTCGCAAACAAGATGTAATTATAGCAAAAAATTATCTTCAACAAAATGAAATCAAAGAGTTAGACAGACTTGTTTCAATGTTTTTAGACTATGCTGAAAATCAAGCTCAAAGAAGAAGGCAACTTTCAATGAGTGATTGGAAAGAAAAAGTCGATGGTTTCTTGAATTTTAATGATTACGAAATTTTAAAAGGTAAAGGTGCAATTTCAAGAAAACAAGCTAACGAAATTGCTAAAAAACGTTATCTTGAATTTGACGAAGCACGCAAAAAGCAAGAAGCATTAGAAGCTGATGCAGAAGATTTAAAAGAATTAGAAGCTATCGAGCATGAGATGATTGCCGATAAGAAAACAGGGAGGAACAAATAATGTCACAAAAGGACAGATATATTAGCGTTCCTCTTACTATATCATTATTAACAGAAGATTGCACAAAGGATAATCTGGAAATATTTATTTCTGAATACAACAAAGAAAATATTATATTAAAAGATTGTAATTACATACTGTACAAAAAAAACGGAAATAAAGATTATCCAAAATGGCTAAAGGATTTTCAAAAAAAAGTTTTAAAAGAACCAAATATTACAAGTTTTTATAGTAAAACAATATCTGAAGGATTGACACTTATAAAAGAGATTAGTTATAAGGGACATAATTATACCTTTGCTATTAATTTTGGTCAAGGACGTCATAATATTGTTAAAGATAAAATTAATAATACGTT
>URRM01000053.1 GCA_900550295.1 uncultured bacterium | reverse complement strand
GGGCGAACTTTTTGAAAAAGTTCGCCCGCTTAATTTATTTCAAATTGATTATATCAATTTTGTTTGTTCTGCTGTTACTTCAGGAGTTGCATCTTCTGTTTTAGGAGCAACTTTCTCAACAATAGAATCTTCTTCTTCAGGAGTGATAATTTTGTTAACTGAAACAACTGTATCGTTGTTAACTAAGTTTTGTGCTCTAACACCTGTTGCCGGACGACCTTGTTGAGAGATGTCGCTTGCTTTGATACGAGTAACAATACCATTTGCTGTAACTAACATAATTTCATCATTTTCAGCTACGATAGTTAATGCAACAAGTCTTGATTCGTTAGTTTTGAATTTTGTTGCAATTAAACCGATACCGCCTCTGTTTTGACCACGGAATTCAGAAAGTTTTGTACGTTTTCCGAAACCGTCAGAAGTTACAACAAGTAAGTCTGCATCGTAGTTTTGAGGAACGATGTCACAACCGATAAGTTCATCTCCTGTTCTCAATTTCATTGAGTTTACACCTCTTGCACTTCTGCCTAAAGGTCTTAAGTCTTCAATTGAGAACCTGATAGCCATACCGCATTTTGTACCGATAATGATTTCATCTTTCGGATTTGCTAATTTAACCCAATTCAATTCATCATTTTCTTCCAAGCTGATAGCAATAATACCGTTTCTTCTGATGTTAGAGAAGTTGTCAAGTTCAATTCTCTTGATGTAACCACTCTTAGTTAACATAATCAAGTTTGCATCTTTAGAGAAGTTGCTTACCGGTACAACCGCTGTAATTCTTTCATCTTGACCGATTGGTAATACGTTGATGATTGGTAAACCTTTTGCTTGACGTTGACCTTCAGGGAAGTCGTATACATTCAAGCTGTAAACGGTACCTTTAGATGAGAAGAATAACACTTTATCGTGCATCATTGCTGTAAAGAAGTGTTGAATGTCATCATCTTCCTTAGTCTTGATGCCGGATTTACCTCTTGTTGCACGGTTTTGACGTTCAAATGTATCTAGAGAAATACGTTTGATATAACCTTGGTGAGTGATAAATACAGCCATTGGAGTGTTTGGTGTTAAGTCTTCAATACTCATTTCACCTTGTTCTGCGATAATTTGAGTTCTTCTTTCATCACCATATTTTTCTTTATCTTCTAACAATTCAGTTTTGATGATGTTCAAAACTTTTTGTCTATCTGCCAAAATACCTTCGTATTCAGCAATTTTCTTGATTAATTCGTCATATTCAGCTTTGATTTTGTCTTGTTCCAAACCTGTCAAACGTCTTAATTGCATTTCAAGAATTGCGTTTGCTTGATCAACATCTAAGCCGAATTTGCTCATTAAGCCTTGACGTGCATCATCTGTAGTTTTTGAAGATTTAATTAATTCAATAACTTCATCTAATGAGCCCAATGCAATGATTAAACCTGCTAAGATGTGAGCTCTGATTTTAGCTTTTTTCAAGAAGTAAATAGTTCTTCTTGTTACAATTTCAACCCTGTGAGCAACAAACTCTGTTAATACTTGGTGTAAGTTTAACAATCTAGGACGTTTGTCACAAAGTGCCATTATGTTTACACCGAAGGTTGTTGACAATTGAGTGTATTTGAATAAGTTGTTTTTAACAACATCCGGTTTTGCATCACGTTTTAATTCAATAACGATTCTCATACCTTCACGGTCAGATTCATCACGAATATCTGAAACGCCTGTAATTCTTTGCTCTTTAACAAGTTCTGCAATTTTTAAGATTAAATCAGATTTGTTAACTTGGTAAGGAATTTCGGTAATAACGATAGCTGTTCTTGATTGTCTGCCGCCACCACCTGCAATTTCTTCAAAACTTGCAACAGCTTGCATTTTAATTGAACCACGACCTGTTTCATAAGCTTGTTTTATATCGTTTAAACCAACGATAGTTGCAGCTGTAGGGAAGTCTGGGCCTTTGATATGTTGCATTAATTCTTCGATTGTAATGTTTGGATTATCGATTAATGCGATTAACCCATCAATAACTTCGCAAGCATTGTGTGGCGGAACGTTTGTTGCCATACCAACGGCGATACCTGAAGTACCGTTTAACAATAACATTGGTAATCTTACAGGTAAAACATTTGGTTCTTGCAATGAACCGTCGAAGTTTGGTCCAAAGTCAACTGTTTCGCAATCGATATCAGCAAGCATAGATTGTGTAATTTTATGCATTCTTGCTTCTGTATAACGCATTGCAGCTGCAGAATCACCGTCAACAGAACCAAAGTTTCCGTGTCCGTCTACTGTTAAGTATCTTGTTGAAAAGTCTTGTGCCATACGAACAAGAGCTTCATATACAGATGAGTCACCGTGAGGGTGGTATTTACCTAAAACTTCACCAACGATTCTGGCACATTTTCTGAATGGTTTATCAGGTGTCATGCCAAGTTCGTTCATCGCAAATAAAATACGACGGTGTACAGGTTTTAAACCGTCACGAACATCAGGTAAAGCACGTCCAACGATTACACTCATCGCATAATCTACGTATGAACGTTTCATTTCTTCTCTAATATTTACAGGAATAATATTTCCTTCTGAAAACATATTTTGTTGAGTCACAACTAATCTCCTTTTCCCATGCCCTTATTCTATCATAAAAATACATACATGTTATTTTTTTGTAATATAATTTAACTATGGAGAATAAAATGAACTTAGACGAAATTAATCAAATTATTGGTGAAAAAGATTTTTCACAAGCAAAAGTTTTATTAGAAGATTTTTTAAAAGAAGATGAATTTAACGTGGAAGCCTTAAAATTATTGGGCTTGTGCAATCTTAATTTAGAATTGTATGACCAAGGACGTATAAATTTTGAAACTGTAGTTAAATATGCTCCTGATGATGCTTCAAGCTGGTTTTATTTGGCAAATTGTTATGACAATCTTGATGATTTTCTTCACGCAATTCCGGCTTATCAAGAAGTTATTAATCTAAGAGAAGAATATTTAGATGCGTACAAAAATTTGTGCGTGGTTTATATGAAAAACAAGCAAGATGAAAAAGCTGTTGAATTAGCTAAAAAAGCGATTGTTTTTGCTCCTGATGATTTTAGATTATATTTCTTAGCAGGTACAGCTTTAATGGCGCTTAAAAACTTTGAAGAAGCTATTGCATATTTAGAAAAAGCATCAGAATTAAAACCTGATCATGCTCAAATTTACAACAATTTGGGTACAGCCTATATTACAATGGCTAATTATGACAAGGCTTTTGAAAATTACCAAAAAGCAACTGAATATGATCCGAATAATTCAATAACTTATTACAATATGGGTTCTATTTTACAACTTCAAGGTAAACACCAAGAAGCTTGCGAAAAGTTCAAAAAAGCTTACGAAGTTGAACCTTTAGATAACTATATTGTTTCATTAGCATTGTCTGAATTTAAGTCAGGGCAATATGATGAAGCTATTAAACATTATAGAGAATTGTCTGCAAAATATCCTGAAAAGACAAACTTTAAATACAACTTAGTTTGCTGTTATGAAGCTTTAGGCGATTTGAAATGTGCAAGTGAAATTTTAGCGCTTGTTATTGTTACTAATCCGAAGGCAACGATGATGATTCAAAAACTAGCCTCAATTTACGTAAAAATGGGTAAATCTGAAGAAGCAAAAGCTTTGTATGAAAATCTAATGAAACAGGGTGCTGTAACTCCTGATATTTATTGTGAATATGCCATGTTATGTATGAGTACAAATGATTTTGATAATGCAGAAAGAATTTTCAAGAAGGTTGTATCATTAAACCCTAATTCTGCACGAACTCATAAAGATTTAGGTGTAATTTATTTGAACAAGCGTATGTTTGAATATGCAAAGGATGAATTTGAAAAAGCATACGAATTAGATCCTGAGAATAAAGACATTATATTTGAATATGCAAATTACTTGCATGCAACCGGAGATTATGTAAAAGCGGATGAAATGTATAAATATGCATTGTCACAAACTCCGGAAGATGCTAATTTCTTAACTTTTGCCGCAAAAAATAAAATGAACTTAAACGACAATGAGGCTGCATATTCAATGTTATTAAAGGCTTTGGCTAAAGCTCCGACAAGTGATTTTATTTTATTCATGGTTGGTAAAGCTGCATATTTAATGAAGGATTATGAAAACGCAAAATTGTATCTTGTAAAAGCCTACGAAATTGCGCCAAATGATGAAATAGAAAATATTTTAGCGCTTTGCTACTTCAATTTAGGTAACTTTATGCAAGCAAACCAACTATTCTTGAAGATTTTAGAAGCAAATCCTAAAAATACATTGTTATTATTGAACAGTGCAAAATGTTATGAACAAATCGGTGATAAAGACAAAGCTTTAGAACAATTAGAAAAAGCCGTTGAAATTTTCCCAGATTTTGAAGAAGCACATGAAATGATTAGAAAATTATCATAAAATTATAGCAAGGAATATAAAAAAGTTGTCTTATTTTAGACAACTTTTTGGTTTTGATTTTATTTTTAAAAAGCATGCCAAAACCGAGTCATGGCGGTAAAATTTAATGTAAAACTTTTGTAACATTTTGGGTAAATTAGGGCAAAAAAAATATTTATCTACTTTAAGATAAATAACATATAGTGTGTAAGGAAAAATAATGAAAGTTAATTTTAATTTAATGAAACCCGTAAATACCCCTAATTTTACAGGTTTTAACCACAAGAAGTCAGAGAACGGTTCAAGTGAATTTGAATTCAATTTTCCACATGACAGCAACAGATATGACTGCTATTTGGAAGTTTTTAGTGTAAAAAAAGACAAAAATGACAATTATAATGTAAACAAAATGCTTACAAATACTGATTTAGGGGTGCAATCAGTTAAGTTGAGTAATCGTGGTGTAAAAATTGACATGGGTTATGCTTATGACGAATTAAGCAACAAAGAACCATTCGCTTACCGCTACAAATTAGTAGACAAACAAGATAATTCAAAATCATTCTACCAAGTTGATGCAGGCTCTGTAATTGACTATTCAAAGAATGGTAATTTTGATAAATTCAACCTAGTTATGCAAAACGGCACTCAAGTTGCTAAAGGTGGTTCAATGACATTGGCTCTACCTGATTCTTATGCTGTAGGTTGGGTTTATGATGAAAAAGGCAAGCCAACATTAAACAAAAATCTTCAAGATAAAGCTAAATACGCAACAAAGACTTTCTCAAATAAATTGGGTGGTACTTTAGCAGGTATTGAAGCAAATGTAGACAAGCTCAAAAAAGCGGGGTATACAAGAATTGTTTCAACTCCAATTTTTACAGATGATAGCTTATCTTCTCACAGTTATTGGAATAAAAACTGTATGCAAATGTCAAATTCTATTGGTAACATTGACAACTATGCATCATTTCAAAAGAAATTATTTAAAAATGGCATAAACTTTGTTTCAGACGGTGCGTTTGTTAACGAAGGTTTGGAAGGCGTTCACTTCAAACACATGCTAAAATGGGGTGAAAAATCTCCATATTACAATTGGTTTAGAGCAAATGGTTTACAATCAGGTCCTTTATCAATGGGTATCTTTGCTAAGAACCAAGAATATGTAGGTCACAAAGTTGTAAACTCCCCATACAAATATGAGCAAGGTGCAGATGGTCAAATTAAATCATCTAAAAACCCAGAATATGATTCAAAGAAACCTACATATGTTCAAATTTATGATAGCAGATTAGTTTCAGAGGCTGATAAAAAAGATGCAAAAAATCTAATTAAATCCTACGAAAAATTAGACACTGGCAACGCTTATGAAATAAACAATCATAACGACACAGTTGTTCCTTATTCTTTCGAAATTAATCCTGAAACATACAACAAAAACGTTAAAAACTTAAATGCATATAACAAGAATGCTGATAAGAAGATTATGCTAGACCAACCAATGGCAGCAAAATTCTTAACTCAATCAGAATCTTATGTATTAGAAGACAAATACGAAAATGGTTTTGAAACTTGGGATGCTAATACAGATATCGCAAAATTAAACTTTGTCTTCTCTCATGCTGATACAAAACGTTTAGAAAACTTACCTCGTCACGAAAGAGAATATCAAACACAACTAATTAAAGCAAAGAACTTTGAAGCTCAAGATTACGTTGTAAATTCAGGTAAATATTGGACTAGAAAAACAAATGATATTCTGAATGAATACGTAGCACACGAATTAAAAAATGTAAGTTCAGATCCTAAAAAAGCAATGGCTCAAATTGCTGATTTGACAAAGAAGGGCGAACTTCCTGCCAATAATGATATTAATGAAAACATTGTAAGAAATGTTATTAACGGTGATTACGAATCAAAAACATCAAAATTAACAGATGACTATAAAGAATTAACTCTTCAATCAATTATGTCGTTACCGCTAGATTCAATCGAATTTGCAGATGATACAGTTGCAGTATTAGGTTCGTCGTTAATTACAAACCGTGCAACAAAAGCAGACCAAATCGGTATGAGTCGTTATGAAATGTTTAAAGCAGGTAATCCTCAAATTACAGCAGAAAACAAAGATACTTACAAAAAAGCTGATTCTTTATTTACAGAAGATTTATACAGATTTACAAATGATGTAATGCAAAATGTAAATAAAAAATTAGGCGGAAAATTATTTGAAGGAAATAAAGTTTCAAAATTAGGTAAATATGTTTTACCTTTAGTTAACCAAGATATTGCAAAATATGCGTTAGTTAAAGCTGTAGCTCCAAAAACTCAAGCAAAGGTTAACGAAGACGGAACAGTTTCTTACGATTACAATAAATTAAAAGAAGAAACAACTCTTGCATCAATGAATATTCTTGCTGATTCTCCGGAAGATGAAGCAAACTTGATGGTTAAACGTTTAAAATCAGGTATCAAGAATATCTCAATGAAGGATAAAGATGAAATTACAAATGCTGTAGCAAAACGTTTACAAGGTTTGAATGAAAACAGTTTTGCTTTAGCTGAAATGGTTGTTGATAGAAACAATGCCGGTCTTGACTGGAGAATTGATGCTGCAAAAGATATCGCTGATATGGATGCTTTAAGAAACGGCAATGCAAACTTTAAAGATGAATGGTCTAGCGTTGTTGATTTCTGGAGAAACTTCTCAAAAGGCGTTATCGGTGAAAATAAAAATGCATACATGGTTGCAGAAGTTACTGATGAATTTGCATTACACGATAATTCAGGTAAATTCTCTACAGCTAAAGATGCTGTAATGAAGTTACACCAAGAAGCAGGCATGACAAGTATTGCAAACTACTCTTATTTCTTTACAGATGTTGCAAATATCTTCAATAAAGATATTACAACCGGTGCAACTCTTGATGCAAACGGTAGAGAAAGAAAGATTTTTGATAAAATGGTAGGTTCTGATAACTACTTGAACTCTGCTCCATTGGATTCAATTTTATATTCTTACACATTCGTAGGTAATCATGATAAACCTCGTATGTTACACTGCTTGTCTTTAGATATGGATTTATTCCATACAAACTTTGCAAATAATTACAATCACAAAAAGATTGCAACTGCAATTTTGAAAGATAAAATGTATGACCAAGTTAATGATGGTGATATTAATAGTATCGACTTTAGTAAAGTAAGCAGCAAAGCAATTGCTATGGGTGATGCAATTAAAGGTGGTTTTGGAAAAGCTTTAGGCAGAGTGTTCCAAGGTCAAAGAAAAGACGAAGCATTCTCAGCTATCAGTAAATCAGTTGCTGATTTAGCTTCAGGCAAATACCTAGACAAAGAATTCTCATCAGATGCATTTGGTACAAAACCATTTGATACAACAATTAAAGCTGTAATTAAACAAGCAGAAGTAAAACACGGCTTGAAATTGAATAACGATGAAAAATCAAAATTATTTAATGCAACTTTTGAAACAATTCTAAAACCTGGAATGACTAAATTTGAAGCTATGATGGGATTCTTAGTAAGCTTACCTGGTAATCCGACAATGTATGCCGGTGATGAATTAGGTATGACAGGTTATGAAGAAAAAGCTAAAAACGTTTATATCCAAAACCGTAACGCAGTTCGTTGGGATTGGTTAAACGACAACAACAAACAATTTATTCAAAACTTCTATAACAAAATGAATGCAACAATGGCTTTACGTGAAAGACCTGAATTAAGAGCATTGAACGATGGCGCTCCATTCACTTTGGATTTACACAAAGATGTTGCAACAGGTAAACCGGTTTCGGCTATCTTAAGACAATCTGCAGATGGCGCAATGGCAGTAACTTTATTCAATGCAAACAATGTAAATCTTGATAAAGAAGCTGAATATCATCCTACACACGTAAAATTAGACAGCATTTCAATGCATACTACAGGTAATGATAAAGTTGGCTTAAGAGCCGGTTTACAAGCAGGTACAACATTCAGAAATGCAGACGACAGAGATAAATCAGTTTACAAAGTTTGTGTAGACAAAGGTAACTACTTTATCAAACGTTTCAACAGTGAAGAAGATTACAAGCACGTAATGGCAACAGGTAAATTCAGAGAAGATAACAGAATCGATATGTATGACAGCACATTAATTCTTTACTCAGTTCCTGAACAAAATGAAACAAAGAAATCAAGGGTAATGTACAATCCTCAATTCAACTTTGTTTCTAATCCGTACCAACAAGCTAAAAAAGTTGAAACAGGTTCAAAATTAGCACTAATGTCTAAATAAAAAAATCTAAAATATACAAAAGACGAGCCTTTATGGTTCGTCTTTTTTTGTGCTTGACAAAGTTTCATAACCACTATAAATTATAGTTATGAATAAGTTTTTTGAAAGTTTAAAATATATAAAATGTCAAATGAATACGAAGACTGAGCAAACTGTCGCAAGAATTTTGTTCAATTATTCAATAAAAGTTTCAACTGCAGAATCTTGTACTGGCGGTCTTTTGAGTTCTAGACTTACTGATGTTGCAGGTAGTTCCTCTTTTGTTAAAGAAAACTTTGTTACTTATGCAAATGAAGCAAAAATGGATATCTTAGGTGTTTCTCAAGAAACACTTGATACCTATGGTGCTGTAAGTGAAGAATGTGCAAAAGAAATGGCTGAAGGTCTTTATGCAAAAACAGGATGCGACGTAGCAATTTCAACAACAGGTATTGCCGGTCCAACAACTCCGGAAGTAGGAAAACCTGTTGGTTTGATGTATGTTGCCATTAAAAATAAATATGCAATTAAAGCAAAAAAAGTTGAGGTAAATCCGCACTTAAGCCGAAAGATGATTAAGTATTTATTCACTCAATCAGCTTTAGAATTCCTTGTAAACTTTTTGCAAGAAAATTATTCTGCTATGCAGCAACTATCTGACTCAACAACTCAGGATGGTCTTTAATAACAAGTTTTGCTAAATCTTTTGGATCAATTTGAGTTAAAACTATAGCCATCAATTCAGGTGGCAATTCGCCGTTCATAGCAAGAAGTGATTCTGTTTGAAGAGCTGCCATACCTTCCATCATGTCAGGTTTTTGAAGGATTGCTAACATATCAGTATATGCTTCAGCAGGGAACAATTGCATAACTTCAGGATCTTGTTGTTGCATGTTCATAACCATTGTTCTTTTCGCATCAGGATCCATTGCAATCAAAGCTTCTTTGTATGAATCATCATCTAAATCATACAACATACTCATTAATTTTTGTGGATTTTCTTCCATTACAGGCATACCTGTTGCGCCTTCAATCATTACTGCAATGACTTCAGGTGGCATTTTTTCTAAGTTTTTCTTTAAAAACTCTTCATCTAAATCTCTGTTTATAATAAAGTTGTTTAATTCTTTATCCGGCATCATTTCCATGATATCTCCCAATGGGAAACAGATAAGAGCCGAATTTACAACCTCTTCAATCGGTGCATAATTTTCCATTAATTTCAAAAGTTGTTCTTGAGAGAAGAAATTTAAGCCTAATCTTAAATCATCATCCTCCAAAAGTTCCAACATATCCGGCATTTCTTGTTTTGGAAATTGTGAAATAATGTTGAATTTATTACCCGGATTATCCAATTGGTAAGTTTGAATTAATGTATTAGGATCAGTTTCCAATTGTTTAGCAAATTCAGCAGCTTTAGTGTTACCTTGAGCTGTTTCAGCTTCAATGATTTCATCTACGGTTTTGTTGGCGTAGTTCATCATACGTTCTGATGTAATATTAAGCTTTTTGCCTAACATATATAAATTTGTATCAATTGAAATTGCTGTCATGTTAACCCTCTAAGATTTTACCACAACTTAATGGTCTACTAACATTTATATAAACATATATTTTTATACAAAATTTCAGAATTAGAAAAAATTGTAACATTTGTAATATTTAAAATTTATACTATAATAAAATTAAAATTGGAAGGATTAAATGTATGAAAAAATTTCTTGTTGCAATTTTAACTTTAATGTTTGTATTTAGTGCTCAAACTGTCTTTGCTGCTCAAACAAAAACGACAAAGGTTAAAAAGCCTTATACAGAAAGAGAATTTTCTGTACAAACTAAAGACGGACACCTTATACGTTCATATTTAAGCTATCCGAAAACAAAATTAAAGGGCTATCCTACGATTGTGATGCTTCACGCGTTAGGATATAACAGTTCTTATTGGATTAGTTTGCAGAAAAAATTTAATGCAAAAGGTTATGCTGTTTTAAGAATTGACCTTCGTGGGCACGGTAAAAGTGTTTATGACAAGAGTTTTCATCAACGTTCTTGGAGAGCGTTTAAAAATAAAGACTTTGAACAATATCCTAATGATGTAGTTCAAACAATTCAATATGTTCAAAAACAAACAAACAAACCAAGTTTTGTAAATTATGCTATTGTTGGTAGCGATATTGGTGCAAATACGGCTGTAATTGTTGCCAGAAAAATGAAAATTAAACCTAAAGCACTAGTTTTATTGGCTCCATCGTTAGAATTCAAAGGATTGTATATTCCTGTTGTATTAACAGAAATAGGAAAAACTCCTATATTGGCTTTAGCAAGTAAAACAGACAATTACTATATGGATCAACAAATTAGATTAGCAAGATTTGCTCAAGGGACATTTGATGTTGCAAATGCAGATTCCGGTAATAGTGGTATGTTAATCTTAAAACAACATCCTGAATATCAAGCAGCAATTGTAAGTTGGACTGAACAATATTTTAGAAATGCAAAAGCAAAACCTAAAACAAAGTAATTGGAATAAATTTGATTATAAAAGGG
>URRM01000052.1 GCA_900550295.1 uncultured bacterium | reverse complement strand
CTCTCTCAATTATTAAATCAAAATTTAACCTCCCACTCGGGAGGCTTTTTTTTGCAAATATACCGCAACAAGCGCAATATGACACACCGATAAGGTGGTTTTATTTTGTATTTATGATTTACATTAAATCATGATAAAATTAATTTATGAAATTTTTAAAAGATAATATTTTTATGATAATTCTTAATATTATATTTGTAATTGTTTTTCTTATTGTAGGAAATTATATGATAGGTGGTTGGGGCAGTTTTAGTGAGGATTTAAACAGCAATCCAACACTTGCTTGGCTGGTAGGAATTATTATTTTTTCTGTTTGTACATCCGGTTTAATAAAAATGTTAGTGTTAAAGATGTTAAATAATCGTAAAAAATTATTATTAATTTTATTGATACCAATTGTAGAAATCGTTTTAATTTTTTATTTAATTTACAAAATATTGTTTTTTTAACCATATTTTAAAAAGGACTTAGTTTTTACTAAGTCCTTTTTTTATGCGTTATCTCGGCGAGAGATTGTTTTTCTTATGTCATCCCGCACTTGATGCGGGATCTTTTTACTAAAATTATTGCTTCCCTCTGACAAGTTGCTACTTATGTTGTGCAGGATTGTATGTTGATTTAATATACAATTCTCTAAGTTGTTTGTAATCAGCTTCTGTTGGTGCATTACACATCAAGTCTTTTGCCGCTGAGTTTTTAGGGAATGCCATTACATCACGAATTGATTCACATCTGCAAAGTAGTGCAATCCATCTGTCCAAACCGATTGCCAAGCCTGCGTGAGGTGGTGTACCGTATTGTAGTGCGTTAACCATAAATCCGAATTTTCTTTGAACATCTTCGTCTGTTAATTTTAACGCTTTGAAGATTTTCTTTTGAACTTCTGGTGAGTGAATTCTTACAGAGCCACCGCCTAATTCAGTACCGTTATAAACGATATCGTATGCAACTGATTTAACATGACCTAAATCACCGCTATCAAGTTTTTCTAAATCGTCTAAGCATGGTGATGTGAATGGGTGGTGCATTGCCATAAATCTTTCTTCTTCGTCTGACCATTCAAACATTGGGAAGTCCACAATCCAAAGAAGAGCGTGTTTTGATTCGTCGATTAAGTTTAATTTTTTACCGAAATGTAATCTTAATCTGCCCATAATGTCATAAACTAATTTTGGTTTATCAGCAACGAAGAAAATAATATCGCCGGCTTCTGCGCCTGCTCTTTCTTGAATACGTTTTGCTTGTTCTTCTGAAACGAATTTCAATACAGGTGATTTTGCTGTGCCGTCTTCGTTGTAAATGATATTAGCTAATGCTTTTGCGCCGAATGATACAGCTAATTTTGTAATATCATCAATTTCTTTTCTTGAATAGCTTGCGCCACCAGGAATTCTGATACCACGAACGATACCGCCGGCTTCAAGAGTTTTCTTAACGATTTCAAATTCTGATTCCATAATGATATCGCCGATGTCAAATAATTCAAGACCAAAACGAACATCCGGTTTGTCAGAACCGTATTTATCCATTGCTTCCTGCCAAGTCATTTGTTTGAATGGAGGTTTAACTTCAACGCCTGCAGCTTTGAAACCTTCAACCAAAAGACCTTCTACAAGTTCAATAATATCTTTTTGTTCAACAAAAGACATTTCCAAGTCGATTTGTGTAAATTCAGGTTGTCTGTCTGCACGTAAATCTTCATCACGGAAACATTTTGCAACTTGGTAATATCTTTCAACACCGCCAACCATCAATAATTGTTTGAAAATTTGAGGTGATTGAGGAAGTGCATAGAATTTACCCGGTTGAACACGTGATGGAACAAGGTAATCTCTGGCACCTTCCGGAGTTGTATTAATAAGAATAGGAGTTTCAACTTCTAAGAAACCGTTGTTATCAAAGTAGTTTCTTACAGCTTGAACAACTTTATGGCGTAATTTTAAATTATTAAACATTTGAGGTCTTCTAATGTCTAAATAACGATATTTTAACCTTACGTCTTCTGAAACGCTGTCATCGTCTAAAACAAATGGTACAGGTTTTGCTTCTGATAAAATTTCTACGTATTCAGGGTAAACTTCAACTTGACCTGTTGGAAGTTTTTCGTTGTATGTTTCTTCCGGTCTTCTTGTAACTTTACCTTTTACTGTAATAACATATTCGTTTCTGATTTTTTCAAAAACTTTATGAATTTCCGGATTTTTTTGTGGATCTGATACCAATTGGAAAAAACCGGTTCTATCTCTTAATTCAATAAAAATCATACCGCCTAAGTCACGAACGCAATCAACCCAGCCTGAAAGAGTTACTTCTTGGTCGATGTTTGATAAGTTAAGTTCGCCACAATTGTTTGTTTTCATTCTTAATTGCATAAACATAATTCCTTTTCTTTTAAATACAATAAAATATTAGCAAAAACATAATATTTTGTGAAGAAAATTTTTGCTTGTCTACAAGAAGTTAATAAGGGCTAAGACTATAAGTGATTAAGCCAAATAATTATTAAAATGTCAGTTTAACTATAGATAACATAAAGTCTTATTGATTTATCGTCTTAAAGAAACATTATAAAATAAAATATTTGAATGATTGCCGAGAGGAAAAAAATCATTAAAATAGTGTTATGAAGAAAATTTTTAGCACAATTTTATTACTACTTTTTTTAACGCAAATGGCTTTTGCAGATATTGATTATCAAAAGATATACGATGATTTGCAACCGCCTGATTTTTCATATATTCATAGCATTGATCCTGATCAATACTATGACATGCAACATTATGCGTGGTCGCCATACCCTTTGTTTAGGTTGAATTCAGAGATTTATTTTAAAAATCAAACCATAGAACCGGGATATTACCTTTTGACACCACGAAAACACGAAGACAAATGGTACATTTTGTTTAAAGAAAACGGAAATGTTAAATATACTATTCCATGCTACAAAGACGAAATTGTTTCAGAAGTCTTTTATCAACAAAACTTGCCAAAAGAAAAACTTACTCCAACGCAAAAAATTCATATCGGATTTGTAAACGCAGTAGGTCATTTCAATTCCGGCAAAAGAAGACAGGCTCCGAGAACCTTCTTGGAAATAGATGATTTGGATAATGATTTTATTTCGATAGTTGTTTATTACGGAGCAAGAAAATATTACATAATAATGAGAAGTAAGATGAAATAGATGTAACAAGGCGCTCGGTAATTTCACCGAGCGCCTTGTTTATAAATCAACAAAGGTTAAGACCATAAGTAGTTAAGTCGAATTATTAAAACGTCATTTTAACTATAGTAGATAACATATCGTCTTATTGTCTTAAAATCCTAAAGGCTTTTTATTCAAGACCTTCGTCGTTTTCTTTAATTTTATCGATAACCATTTTAGCCATTTCTTTAGCGATAATGCTTTGAGTAGCTTCAGGGCAATTTTGTAACATTGTCATTGCAGTTTTCAATGTGCCATCAATATCGTACCAACGACCGTTTCTTGAATCACTTTGACCTGATTGAACAGCTGACATAATATCTTCAACAGATTCGAATTTATCATTTTCAATGTTATGTTCGATGATAATTTTAATTAAGTTTAAAGCGATTCTAATTTGAGTATCATCATCAGAATGTTCTAAAGTGTTCATTGCTTGTGATAAAACAGGATCTTTATCATACCAACGACGGTGTTGATTAGAATATTCTTCTTTCATATTTTCTTCCATAAGAGCCTCCTTGTTATATGTTTTATTATATATTAACCTTGTTTAAATGTCACGCCTTTATTACCTTTTGGATAATTCCAATCAATGCATTGTTCTTCGCAGGCAATTCTGCAAGCTCCACATTCAAGGCAATTTTCGTAGTTAATAATCATTTTTTCATTTTTTTCATCCCATTCCCAAACTTTTGCGGGACAAATAACTGTACAAATCTTTGTTTTACAATTCTTACATTTTTCTTCATCATTTGTCAAATGTGATACAGAATCGCAAACATATTTTACTTTGAATAATTTATCATCTATGCTCATTTTAAAATCCCCCATAGAATTTTTAAAACGGCAAAAGCATCTTTAAATAATTCTGAAATACTTCTGTCTGTAAAAATTGATTTGATAAAATCTCTGAACTTGTCACGTTTGGGAATACTGTCAACAGCGGTGAACATGTTGAAGAAAGAGTTTATTTTCTTCATGTAATAGTTCATAAACGAATCACTACGTTCATGTGCTATAGGCATTAAGTTTGCGTAAGATTTCAAATCCTTCATTACAAAAGAATTTTCAAGTTTTTTGTTATAAAGTTTTAGAGTTTCTTTTGAAAAATCTTTTGTATCAAGAGCATAAATCGCTGTTTCGCCTGCAAGTTTACCGCTAATCATTGCAAGATTAGTACCTTCCCAATGCAAGTTATTAACAAGCATGCCGGCATCCCCGACTACTAACACACCGTCATCATATAATTGGGGAACTTTATTAAAACCGCCTTCCGGAATTAAATGGGCAGAATACTCGATTAATTCGCCGTCTTTAATTAATGGTGCAATAGAAGGGTGTTCTTTTAATTGGTCTAAAAGCTCGTAAGGTTTTAGTTTGTGGGTTTTAAGTTCATCTAAAGCTATACCTAAACCGATTGAAACACTGTCTTTGTTTGTGTAAATGTAACCCAAGCCAAGCATTGAAAGCATTGGATAACCTATAATTTCAGTAATACAACCCTCGCCGGAGTTTAGATTAAATCTTTCGTTAATTTTTTCTTCGCCAATTTTTATAACTTCTTTTACGCCTAAAGCAACGTCTTGAGGTTTGATTGTATCTCTTAGTCCGATTTGTTTTGCAAGTAGGGAATTTACTCCGTCTGCAAGAATTACAATATCGGCATAATAGTTTTCAAGTTCAGTTTTTACACCAATAACCTTGCCTTTTTTTACAATAAGTTCTTTAACCACTGTTTCTGTAACAAGGATTACGCCTGCTTTTTGAGCTTCTTTTGCACACCAACGGTCAAATTTGCCTCTAATTACGGTGTAACTGTTTGAAAGAGAGCTTTTTTCAGTGTGAGAGATAGTTGTATCTTCTGTTTGAGTAAGCAACATGTATTTGTGTTTTGTATTGTTTCTCTCTAAAGGTGCTTCTGTTTCAAAGTTTGGAAAAATTTCTTTTGTCGGTTGAGTATAAATGGCTCCACCAAACATATTTTTACTACCGGAATAATTACCACGTTCAATAAGGATAACTTCTTTGCCTGCACGAGCAAGAGTAATACCTGCAGAAATGCCTGCCGGTCCACCTCCAACTATAATTACCTGTGTTTTATTTTCCATAATAATATTATAGTTAGTTAAAAAGTGTTTGTAAATAACCAAAATAGACATTGTTTGTTTTTTGTGTTTTTATAAAATTATGAGCGAAAATAACAAAAAAATTTTAGGAATTTTACCACATAGTATAGGCGGAAGATTAACGATTTCAAGCGTTTTTGACGGTTTTAGACAAAATGGTTTTGAGGTTAAAGTTTTTGATGAATTAAAACAAGAAAACTTTTTAGATTTTATAAAAGAAAAAAATTATGAATATCTTATAGGATATGATTTTTCAGGTTTGAAATTAAAGGTTGATAACAACTTAGATGTAAAAACGGTTAATTACTTTTCTGACGTAATCGAAAGTAAAGCATCAGGTGTTCAAGAGGAATGGGAAAAATATTTACCGTATTTGAGTGAAAACGGTAACTATACTTTCTATTGGGATAGAGAGTTAGCAGAGCAATCGAAGATTAAGAATTTATTCTATATGCCTCATTTTGTGAATATGGAAATTTATAAGGATTTGGGTTTAGAAAAAGAATATGATGTAATGTTTGCAGGTCGTTTAGATACAGAAGAGCGTTTGAACTTTTTTGTAGATTTAATGAAAGAATTTTCAAACCTTAAGTTTGCTTGGTATGCAATAGAAAAACATTATCAAGATGCACTTTCAAGAACAGAAGAAAAAGAACTTTTAACTCAGGCTTATAAAGGTTTTATTGATAATGAACAAGATATGGCAATAGCCTTAAACAAGGCAAAAATTGTTTATAATATCAACGCTCAAGGATTAACTTCATTGAATTACAGGACTATTCAAACTCTTGCTTGCAAAACTCTTTTGATTTCTGACTTTAGAGCAGAGGTTGGTTTGATGAAGGGTTATATGCCATATTATGTTGATTTTGAAGATTTGGTTAGCAAAATAAAATACTTTCTGAACAATGATATGGCAATGCAAAGCGCATTAAACCATTGCTATGAAATAGTTCATAGCAATCATAATTCAGAAAATTGTGTAAAAGGTATGCTAAGGGTTATGGGCAACTAGTTTGATTTGTCCAATTTAATTTATCTGCGCATCTTAAATAGTCCATGTTACCATTTGTTATAACCCAATTTGTTGTAGTAGTACGACCTGTGTAACTGCTAGTAAAAGCCCCTGTTGAAGAATTTCTATCTCCACCTTTTCCATAAGGGTATATCCCATTAGCATCAGAATATTTTATAAGAAAAATTTGTCTACCAGATTGTGTTTTCCCTTTTGCTCCGCCAAGTGCAACATAAATACTTGTCATATTTTTATTTATAGAAAGTCCAACTCCATTTTCTAATTCGTATTTATATGATGATTTAACATTTCCTACAGCACCGCTTGGATAACAAGAATTTATTACTGAATTTCCACATGGTGATGCTTTCAAATATTTCATAAGAACATCTTTTTTATCACCTGTCCATTGATCATAAGGTCCATATTCAGCAACAGCCTTTGCATATGCAACTTCCAAGTCGTGATAAACACCCCTTAGTTTTGCAACATCTCTATCTTCTTGATAGCTGTCCATCAAGTTTGGGATTGTAGCTGTAGCAACTATCCCGATAATTGCCATTACAAGTAATGTTTCTGCAAGTGTGAAGGCTTTTTTAAACATTTTCGGCTTCCCTTTCTTGTTGAACCTCTTTAATTTTATCCAGTGAAAAATTAAACTTATACAAATAATATATGCCCACAACGGTCAATAATGTAACCAGCAAAACAGGGTGAACTAAAGAAACCGCTAAAATAGTCGATTTGTTTACACCATAAATTCCTAATGCAATTAAATATGCTGCTTGATATGGTCCGAAAAATATTGATGTTGACGGTAACATTGCCGAAAATGAAATTAAGCTGATTACAAACAAACTTGCCGAAAATGGTAATGCCAAGTTAAAACTTTCCAAAATTAAAAATGCAACATAACATTCAATACCCCAAATAATGGCGCTCATTACAGCTGATTTTAAAGTTAGTTTCCAACTGTCTAAAACTTCAAAACCTTCCATAAAAGAGTTTGCGTGTTTATTCAAACTTTTTACTACTCCGGAAAGTTTATTCATATGGCATTTTTCTAAAATATTTTCAGTTTTTTCACAAACTAAATCGATTTTATTGAATTTAAAAATCAAGTAAAATGCAATCATACTGCCTATAAATACAGCCCCGAAAAAGTACGTTGCACTAAGAATTACAGGGTTGTTTTTGCAATAAAACAAAACGCCAAAAAGCAATATGAAAAATACACTGATTCCGTCTAGAGTCCTTTCCAAAATTACTGAACCGAATATTTTCATCTTGTTTTCTTGCTTGTTTTCACCCAGGTAATATGCTCTATAAATATCTCCGGCTCTTGCGGGTAAAAAACTGTTAAGCATACTGCCCACAATAAACACAGCTCCCAAGTGCCAATTTGAATACTTAGGATTGTCCATCAACAATGCTTTCCAACGGATTCCACGGAAATACATTGTCAAATAATAAAGAAACACTATCCAGAAAAGGTATTTGAAACTAAACAGCTTAAATGCATTTAAAAATTCCTCTGCACTCATATCTTTAAAGATATAAACCAAGAATACTAAAAATGCGATTGTTACCAGAATTGTGAAAATTTTCTTTTTATTCATAAAAAGATTTTAACATGGTTTCGGTCTTTTTGGCTATTTTTTAATAAGGTTTATTAACTAAATTTTCATGAGTTGCAAGCTCAATGCTGTCATCCAATTTAGGCAACTCAATATCTCTTCCGTAACGTTTTTTAAGCGCTAATTTTATTAAATAATCTGCAAAATGAGGGTTTTTAGGTAAAAAAGAACCGTGCATATATGTGCCAAATACGTTTTTGTATCTTGCACCCTCTGTTCCGTCTTCGCCGTTGTTTCCGTGACCTACAACAACCTTAGAAATTGGTTTTGTGTCGCCTTGTAAATAAGTTAATCCGCTATGGTTTTCAAATCCAACCAACGTTTTTGGTTCCAAATAGTCAATTTCGGTCGTAATATTACCGATAAAACGCTTATTTCCCGCAAGAGTGTAAGCATCAAGCAAGCTTATGCCTTTTAATTCAGAACCGTCTTGCGCTTTATAATAATGTCCAAAAAGTTGATAACCACCACAAATTGACAAAAATACAGCATCGTTATCTCGTTCTCGAATCAAAAAATCTTTGTATTTTTGAATCTCATTTGCAACATCAACCTGTTGTCTGTCTTGTCCTCCACCGATAAAATACATATCGTGAGGCTTGAAATCATCACCAATATTGATTTCTTCGGCTATAAATTCTATCCCTCTCCATTCACATCTGTTTTTAAGCGTGATTACATTGCCGGTATCTCCGTAAATATTAAGTAATTTCGGATAAATATGTGCAAATGAAATTTGTAGTTTTTCTTCCATAAACTTAGTTTAGTATAAATTTTTCTACTAGGCAAGAAAGTTAAGAGGAATGGAGAGGGTTAATAGGGTGGAGGGTTTGCAAATACTCTGTCATTGCGAGCGTTAGCGTGTCAATCCAAGAATCTTTTGGATTACTTTGTCGCTTCACTCCTCGTAATGACATAAGGTTTAAATACACAACATAGTAGGTCAGGCATTGCCTGACAATAGCTGAGATTAAAATGATAAATTGATTATAAATAAATTTATCCACTTAGCCCTTATTGCCTTATTGTCTATAAAACAAACAAAGGCGCACAAGTCGAAGACTTGTGCGCCTTTAAAAGTTTCTAAAACTTAGTTAAAGACTATTTGCCGTTAACAACAGTTTTGAATTTTTTACCTGCTGAGAAAGCTGGAACTGTTTTAGCAGGGATTTTGATTTCTTTACCAGTTTGTGGGTTTCTGCCGTTTCTAGCAGCACGTTTACGAGGTTCGAAAGTACCAAAACCAACTAAAGTAACTTTTTTACCTTTAGCAACTGTTTTTTGGATTGTATCTACTAAAACACTTAAAACTTCGTTAGCGTCTTTTTGTGTAACTTTTGCTTTTTTTGAAATTTCTTGTACTAATTCTTCTTTGTTCATTTTCATTTCCTTTCTTAAATCAATGTACAGCTATCAGTATATTATAAACCCCATGATATTGGCAAGAATATTACAAAATTTAACATTTTCGGGGTTTGAGTTCTCGAAAATTAAGTTATGGTTGCTTTTTGCCTGTTTTACAATCTTAATATTTCTATACAAAAAGTAAAAAAACAACTACTATATATGTATTTGTAAACTGTTTTTGGTATAATTATTCAGTAATGCGATTTTTCGTTAGAGGAATTAGATGAAAGAAAGATTAATATTTTTCACCATATTTGTTGGATTGATAGTTTGTTTATACATCTATCAATACCACTTTAATACTATTTGGGGACTTGTAGGACTTATATTATGTATGTCTGTATATGTAATATATATGACTCTTGCTGACAAGCACAAAAAACGTCAGTTAAAGAAGAACCCTCAAGTTATAAATGAAAACTACAAACCTTTTGTAACTATTATGGTTCCTGCTCATAACGAAAGTGCCGTTATTTCTCAAACAGTAGAAAATATTTTACAACTTGATTATCCAAACTTTGAATTAATCGTTATTGACGATAGAAGTGACGACAACACAGCAGAGGTTATCAAGGAATTAGAACAAAAACACGATAAAGTTAAAGCTCTAATAAGAGAAAAAGATGCTTTCCCAGGAAAGTCAGCTGTTTTGAATGATGCGTTCAAGTTTGCAAAAGGCGATGCTGTTTTAGTTTTTGATGCTGATGCAAGAGTTGATGCGGATTTCTTAAACAAATTAGTGCCAAACCTAGAGCCGGAAGACGTTGGTGCGGTACAAGCAAGAAAAATTATTTCAAACAGAGATGTAAACTTCTTAACTCGTTGCCAAGATAATGAAATGACTCTTGATTCTCACTTCCAAATTGGTCGTGATGCTGTAAAAGGTGCCGTAGAATTAAGAGGTAACGGTGAATTAATCAAGAGGAAAGCTCTTGAAGATATCGGCGGATGGAATAACTACACACTTGTAGATGATTTAGATATGTCTACAAGACTTCATATAAAAGGTTGGGACATTCGTTTTTGTCCAGAAGCTCAAGTTAGAGAAGAGGGTGTTATTTATTTGATGCCTCTTTACAGACAAAGAAGACGTTGGTATGAAGGTACTGTAAGACGTTATCTGGAGCTTTTTGGTGATGTGATTACCTCTAAAAAAATGTCTTTGCGTGCAAGATTGGATATGACAGCTTACTTATCAGAATTTTTAATGCCGACTTGGTTCATTTTTGAGGTTATTATTAGATGTTTCAAAGTTTTGACAGGTAAGGTTTCTGTTGATGATATCGGTATTATTACATCGCTTTTAGTAGGGCTTGTAATCGGTATTTGCTTTACTTTGGCAACTCGTTACAGCTTGAGAAAATATAACAATTTAGGTCGTTGGGAAGCTTTGAAACAAGCAGTTGAAACTTCTGCTTATATTTTGGCAATTTGGTTCCCTGTTGCGTTTTATATCTCGTTCAAAATTCTTTTAAAACCAAAAGATATGGATTGGGGTAAAACAACACACGGACTTGTTTTAGAAGAAGAACAACATCACCAAGAAAAAGAAAAAGAAACAGTTGGAGTATAAACTCTCGGAAAGGGTAGATAAATGTTAGCTGGTATTAAAGAAAAAATTAGAGCCGTTCAAGATTTTCCAAAGGAAGGTATCTTATTCAGAGATATTACGACAGCCCTAAAAGAACCTGAAACTATGAGAAACATGGTTGATTTTTTGTACGAACACTACAAAGATAAAAAAATTGACTACGTTGCAGGCATGGAATCAAGAGGTTTCATCGTAGGTATGCCTTTGGCATACAAATTGAATGTTGGTTTTATTCCAATCAGAAAACCTCATAAATTACCGGCACCTACATATAAAGAAACATACGAATTAGAATACGGTACAGACACAATCGAAATGCATAAAGATGCGGTTGAAGAAGGTAAAAATGTTCTAATTGTAGACGATTTATTAGCAACAGGCGGTACAGCAAGTGCAGCTTGCAGACTTATTGCTCAAGCAAAAGCAAATGTCGCAGGTGCAGCTTTCTGGATTGAATTAAACGGTCTTGGAGGTCGTGAAAAACTAGAAAAATTAGGTATTGATGTACTTTCAATGTTGCAATATTAATCTTTGGAGATTGAGATGGTTTAAAGGCGGGCGCATTGCG
>URRM01000051.1 GCA_900550295.1 uncultured bacterium | reverse complement strand
CCGTTTCTTCGAAACGGCGCCTCTTTTTTATTTAGATAATTTAATCAAATCTTCAATAATCTGGCTATATTCAAATTTATCGTCTGTACTTTGACACAAGAAAGAATTAATTGAATTCATACGTCTAATAGCCTCATCACAAGCAGGATCGGAACCTTTTACATAGGCTCCGATATTAATCAAATCTTCATTTTTTCTATATACAGCAAGCCAATTACGAACTTTTGCCGCAGCATCTCTGTGTTCTTTTGTTGTCACATCACCCATTACACGGCTTATTGATTGCAAGACATCAACCGCCGGATAGTGGTTACGGTGAGCTAAGTCACGTGATAACATAATATGACCGTCTAAAATACTTCTCGCTGTATCTGAAATAGGTTCGTTAAAATCATCACCTTCTACCAAAACGGTATAAAGAGCAGTTATAGAACCCTTGTCGTTACATCCTGCACGCTCCATCAATTGTGGCATAATAGCAAATACACTTGGAGTATAACCTTTCATTGCAGGCGGTTCACCGGCACTTAAGCCGACAACACGTTGGGCCATTGCAATACGAGTAACAGAATCAAGCATAAACAAAACATCTCGACCTTGGTCACGAAAATATTCGGCAATTGAAGTGGCAACAAATGCCGCCTTAATTTTTACCAAGTCCGGTTGCTCTGAGGTTGCGGCAACGACAACCGTACGTTTCATACCTTCCGGTCCTAAGTTCTTTTCAATAAATTCCCGAACCTCACGACCACGTTCTCCGATTAAAGCAATTACATTAATGTCAGCAGATGTATTTTTTGCCATCATTGACATAGTTGTACTTTTACCAACCCCAGAACCTGCAAAAATACCCATTCTTTGACCTTTGCCGACTGTAATAAAGCCGTCTACAGATCTTATTCCCAAGGACAACGGACTATCAATTCTTGCACGTTTCAATGGGTTAATTGGTTTTGCAGAGGTTGAAACATAACATTGAGAAGATATCTCACCTAATGAATCAATAGGATTACCTAAACCGTCTAAAACTCTGCCTAAAAGCTGATTTCCAACTTTTATCTTCATTGGTTCACCTGTATTTAGTACAAAAGCTCCCGGTTGAACTCCATCCATTGAGCCTAAGGGCATCAAAAGGATTTTATTTTCTTTAAAACCTACAACCTCCGCCCAAATTGGATTGTCAGAATTTTTCTTATAAATATAACATAAATCACCAATACTTGATTCAGGTCCGTCGGTTTCAATAATCAAGCCTGTAATTTCTGTAACTTTGCCGATTTCTTTAATTGTTTTTACACTATCAACAGATTCTAAAAATTTATCTTTATTGAACATTGTTGTCATTGTTCAATCCCTCATTTTTAGGTGTAGAATCGGCAGATTGTTCTTGATTAAACTTCGCCATCATTTCATCTAATGGCGAAGGTGTTAATTCTTCTTCTGAAAAGTTTTTATTCTCAATCAAAATTTCCGGTGAATCTATTTTCACAAAAGAGTCAGTTTCTTCTTCAACTTCATCTTCAATAGTTGAATAATGTTCTGACATCATTTTTTCTGCAATTTGATCTATCTGAGTTTTTAGTCTACAATCTACTCTTGATAGCGGAGTTTCAACAATAGTACCGTCTGCAGAAACATTTGCGTCTTCAATAATTCTGATAGAATTCAATTTTGGAATTTCTTCTTTTAATTCATCAGAAATAG
This sequence comes from uncultured bacterium, assembly GCA_900550295.1. Taxonomy (GTDB): domain Bacteria; phylum Cyanobacteriota; class Vampirovibrionia; order Gastranaerophilales; family Gastranaerophilaceae; genus UBA6984. The sequence goes on along the minus strand of URRM01000051.1, from coordinate 10,398 downwards.
AATAAATTTTTTCTGCCAATTCTGGACTTATTGTTATTGTAATATTTTCTTTATCTTTTAGCTGTTTTATTGCATCAACAGTAATATTTTTTAAAACATTGATATCTTCATCAAGCGATTTTTTGCAAACTTTACGTGCAATTGCTAGAACTAAATCTACAATATCTAATTCAGCAGACTTAATGATATTATGCTTTACATCATATTGTGCTTGAGCAAACAAATCCAAAGCTTTAAATTTTTCCTCTAAAGAGTTTGTTCCTTCGGTAAAACCTTGTTTGTAACCTTCTTCAAAACCTTCTTTTTGAGCTACCTCTCTGATTTTTGCGCTCTCAATTGTCGCTTCATTTTTAGCAGCCTCAATAAGATTTGCACACTCCTGTTTCGCTTGTTCAACAAGTTGATGAGCCTTTGCAACAACTTCCTCTGCCTGTTTTTGCCCAGCTTGAACTAACTGCTGTTTTTGCAATTCGGCAGATTTTATAATTTGTTCGGCCTTTGTTTCCAAATCCTTGTAAGGATTTTCTATTGGTACAACAAAGTTTGAACCCATTTGAATATCTGAAGCTTTAATCCTAGTCAATGAATTCTTCCTCACCTGCATCACGTTCAATTACGATTTCACCTGCAGCTTCAAGAGCCTTGATTGTGGCACAAATTGAAGCTTGTACATCTTGTACTTCTTTTGCACGAACAGGTCCCAAGTATTCCATATCATCACGCAACATCTTTTGTGCACGTTCTGACATATTCTTGAAGATTTTTTCACGAACTTCTTCTTTAGTACCTTTAAGAGATAGCGCCAAATCTTTTGTATTAACTTCACGCAATACACGTTGAATTGTTCTGTCATCAAGAGTAACGATGTCTTCAAATACGAACATCAATTCTCTTACTTCATCGGCAAGAGTTGGATTTTCAATTTCTAACAATTCAAGAACATTTCGTTCTGTTTGTCTATCTGCACGGTTCAAGATATTTGCTAACGTATCAATACCGCCGGCTTGAGAGAAGTCTTGTACCATTACAGATGAGAACTTAGTTTCTACAATCTTTTCAATATCAGCTAGAATTTCCGGATTTGTTGTATCCATATCTGCAATCTTTATTGCAACTTGCGCTTGAACCTCTGGTGTTAAGTTATTCAAAACTCTCGCTGATTGAGCAGGTTGCAAATATGCAAGAATCAACGCTATAAGTTGAGGGTTTTCGTTTTGGAAAGATGTTGCTAATTGAACAGGATCCGCTTCATTAAAGAATTGGAACGGATTTGCATTCATCATTGTTTCCAATCTTGACATAATTCTTTTAGCTTGTTCAGGACCATAAGTCAATTCCAATACTTGTTTAGCGTAGTCTTTACCACCTTTAGCCAAGTATCGGCTTGCTTGGAATAAACTTCTAAATTCATCTAAAATCCCAACAAGTGAATCTACAGGAACTTTATTCAAACTTGCAATTTCCAATGCAATCTGTTCTAATAAATCGTTATCTGTAATATTTTTCAAAACCTCTGCCGCTGTGACAGGTCCCAACAAAATCAACAATGCTGCAACTTTTTGTGTTGAATTCATTGCAATAATATTTTGCTGTGAAAGTATTGTACTTATATTATTTCCTGTTGTTGGAGTTGCCCCTAAGTTATTCATTGCCATATTTTTATTCCTTAATAAATGAAACTAACAATCTTGCAGCTTCAGCCGGATCTGCCATAATTGTATCGTTTATTTCCATTTTCACACGTTCTAATTCAGGATCAATATTTGCCTCAATCTTAGGCATATTGTCAGGAGAAATTAGAGCATCTAAATTATCCTCAATTGGAGGTAAAACCGGTTCATAAGTTGGTTTTTCAGGCTTTTCAAATGTTTGACCGAATCTGCTGATAACACCTCTGATTACAAACAATGCAGCTAAACCTAAAATTAATACAACTAATAAAGGTCCTAAATCTTTAGTTAAGTAATCAACTGTTGATTTTGTTTTTATTTCTTTATCCAATTGAGCTTGTTTTGCTTTTTCTTCTGCTATGGATTCAAATTGTAAGCTTGAAACAGTGATTACATCGCCTCTTTCATAGTTTGCACCAGAAGCAGAAAGAACTAAGTTTTGTAATTCTTCTTTTTCTTTATCTGTCAAAATTTTATTTACGGCAACTGCAATTGTCATACGTTTTACGGTTCCGGGAGCATAAACAACTTGTTTAACCTCTTTTGATACACTGTAATTTACTGAATTCTTCTCTTTTGCGTAATTCAAATTTCTTGCTTGAACATTTGCATTCACCGGAGCTTGATTTGGATTTTCGTAAGTTTCAACTTCTGATTGAGAGGTTGTTAAAACACCTTTATAACCATTTTCACCGTCACCAACAGGAACGTAGGTTTCTATTGTTGCTCGAGTTGAATTAAAATCGATATCTGCAGAAACCTGAACTGAAACATTACCCTTGCCAACAATTTTTTCTAATACTTGTGTAATTTTTTCAGCAGTTTGCTTTTCAGCATTTGATTTAAAGGACTCCATATCGTTGTTATTTTTACCGGTTTCATCAGACAAGCTTGCACCGTTTTGATCGGTAATAAATACTCTATCAGGAGTCATTCTTGGTACAGAATAAGCAACAAGATTTTTAATGGCTTTTACTTGAGATGATTTTAATCTGTAGCCATTGTCCAAAATAAGCATTACAGAAGCTGTTGGGGCTTCATCTTTATCTTCAAAAATGGAACGTTCCGGATCAGCCAACTGAACTCTACAACTTTTAATACCATTCATTTTTTCAATAGAACGTGTAATTTCGCCTTGGAAAATTCTTTGTTTTGTCAGCTTGTTCTTAAATTCAGTTGAGCCCAATTGCATATCATCTAACAATTCAAACCCAGGAGCTTGATTAGAAATCAAATCATTTTCAGCAACAAAGATTCTCAAATCATCTTTGTCCTTGCTGGGAACCATAATGGCTTTTTTGTCTTCTGATACTTTATATGCTTGTCCGCTTTTTTTGAATGATTCTGCAATATTTGCAACATCAGATTCAGGTAAATCATTGTATAAAACAGCCCAATCCGGCTCAAATGATTTTACCAAAAAATATGTAGCTGCCACTATTGTCACAAGCGATAAAGTTATAAGACCAAACTTTTGAGGAAGCTCCAGTCCGTCCCATAACTTCTTAATATCGCCGAAAAACAGCTTTAAGTGGTCGTTTGAATTATTTTCCATTTATCTATAATTACCTCAAGTTACACGTTATCTTCAATATAATAATCTTTTTTTATATAAATTTCAAAATTGTTAAGTTCCCTTTACGTTTAAAACAAGAGGCGCCGTGTGCAATTCTGCATACGGCGCCTTAATCATTATTTTGAGTTCTAGAAATTCATATTTTTAATATCAGTATACGCTGAAATCATTTTGTTTCTTATTTGCATAGCCATTTGCAAACTTAATGTTGCTTTTTCAGAAGCAATCATCATATCGTGAACACTAACATCTTCGCCTCTTGCAAAAGCTTCTTGCATAGCATCAGATTCTAATTTTTTTTCGTTAACATCATTCAAACCATTGCCGAAGGCTTTTTCTATCGAACCCATTAAACTATCAACAGGTGACATATTATTAAATTTTCTTGCATATGCAACTTCTTCAGCCTTCATTGATTGTTGAAGAAGATTGTCAAAATTGTTTGCAATATCTTGATTTACATTAAACGATGCATTACCTTTTAAAGTGTTGTTATAACTTTGTATAGGATTAAAATTTAATGCTGAATTTATACTTTGCATATATGGTAAGTTGCTATTGATTTCCATTTTCCACACCCCTTAGTTATGATTTTTCTTAGATATTCATTGCAGATTGAATCATTGATTTTACGTTTTCGGCAACAACAGAGTTTGCTTCATAAGCTTTTGAAGCCGAAACCATATCAACCATTTCTTCAACCACGTTTATGTTTGGTAACTCAACATAACCCTCAGCATCTGCATCTGGATGATTTGGATCATAAATTGTTTTTGTAGGATTTGCTGATTCATGGATTGACTCAACTCTTACACCGTTTGAAATCAACCCTTCATTCATTGCAAAACCTGTGTTTATTGTAAGTCCGCCAGTTCTTGGATTAAATTGTGCATTTGTAGAATTTGCCGCAAAATTTCTTGCGCCACGAGATAATTCATCCTCGTAAATAGCTTTAAAGCTTACACTTTTCTTTACGTAAACACCCTTGCTACCGTCAGGGTTACGAGTTGTATTAACGTTTGCAATATTACTTGCTACGGTATCCATTTTTATTCTTTGTGCAGTCATACCTGATGCTGCAATATCAAATGTATTTAGGCTCATTTTTCCACCCTTTGTCTAAATAATTATTGTTTCACTTCACACTTTGCGTATTATTGACCGCCGCCACGAATTACCTCTGATATATTTGAGAAATATTTTCTTTCTAAGTTTGATAACATTAGATATTTTGTACCGTTCTTAGTTAAATCCATCATTTCTTTTTCAAGTTCTACGTTATTTCCGTCTAAAGTACCTTCCGAATAAATGTCATCCATTACTTGCGGATCATATTGACCATATGAATTTGAAATTAAGTATTGTTTTTCTTGTGGACTCAACTGTCTTCTATACATTTGACCTTCTTGTATTTGAAGAAAATCATTATATGTTTTTGGAGCCGGTTTAATACTATTTTGCACTTTTATGTAATCTTTTAAATCCTCTTTTTCGATGATTTCTGATAACTGAGATTCAAAAGCGACTTCTTTTCGTTGGTACCCAGGTGTTTCTACGTTAGCAATATTCGCACCAATTGCCCTTTGCCTTTCCAAAAGACCATTCATTGCTAAATGAGAGATGTCGGAAGCTCTGCTTGATAATATATCCATTTCCCCTCCTATACCATACTTACCAAGATTTCAAAATCTGTTGATTTTTCATCTGATTTCAAAAGTTCTAATCTTGCAAATTGTTCTTCTAGGGTTTGCTGACAAACATAAAGACCAATTCCGTTACCTTCTGTTTTTGTTGTAAAACCATCTTTAAAGATTTCTTTTTGTTTTTCTTCAGGAATCATTGCCCCATCATTTGAAATTATGATTGATACAAAATCATCTTTTATTGAAGTTGTTACACAAATTTCACCTTTGTTTTCAATAGCTTCAATAGCATTTTTAATTATATTTACCATTGCTGCTAAGAATTTTGATTCATCTGCAAAAATTGAACTGTCATTATCTTCAAATTTTGTTTCGAATTTAATTTCTTTGCCATTTGCATAAACTTTTGATAAAAGAATAGCTTTTTCTACCATTTCTTTTACGTTATAAACTTGCAAATCTTTATTATCTAATGACTTCAAATCCATCAATGCACTATTTGCGATTTTTATTGCTGTTTTTATACAAGTTAGAGCATTTGTACAATCTACATTGTCATTTCTTTCACAATGTTTTTCTATAATATTTGCGTACAAATCACAAATTGAAAGTTGATTTCTGATTTCATGAACTACATATCTTGATTTAGAATTTATAAATTCTAATCTTTTTGCCAAATCATCGCTCTTTGACAAAGCATCCTTTTCCATATCAACAAGCATTGCTTCTTGTGTTGTTTCGTTCATTAAATCAACAATTTTTCTGATTGAAGAGTTCATCAACGCATTGTCACGTCTATCCGGTTTGTATTGCTCCTTATATTCTGAAATATCTTGAGAACAATTGTCTTCAATAATTTCAAAAGAATCTCTTAATGTTACAGAGTTGTGTAACAAGTAATAACCCGCAAAATGTTCAACATCTTCTGTATCATAGTCATAAATAAAACTTGCACCATATCTACCAGTCAAAACATATAAGAATTGCGTATTTTCCCAAATTTCATTCTTTAATAAAGCTGAACCTTTTGACAAATTAATAACATCAACACTCGTATATTCAAGACGTTTTAATAACCCGTCAAATTCTTTTTCGTTTTCAAAACGATACATAACCAAACCTTTTTCTTGAACATTTTCGAATAAAGGTTCAAGAAGAGAACGAATTATTCCCTTAATTGACTTTTCGCTACAAGGTTTGTTTTCTTGTATATATATTAAATCTTTTAATCTGTTTTTACCTTGAATATATTTTACCATTTTTCACACACATGATTTTTTAAAGTAATAGAAGTCGTGTCTTACAGGATTCTGCACAACACGACTTCTCTTATCAATTTTGAAAGGAGTTATCTTGTTATACAGCTGTCGCTAAAGATGATGCATTAGACATTCTAGCTTGGCTTTTGCTTTTGAACCCGTGGTTAATTGCATAAAGAACAGCTTGTGTTCTGTCGTTTACTTGCAATTTTTGAAAGATGTTGTTAACGTGAGTTTTTACTGTTGTTTCAGAAATAAATAATTGTTGAGCAACACCTTTATATGTAATACCTTGAGTTAACAAATCTAGAACTTCTTCTTCTCTTTGAGTCAAATCTGACAAGTAGTTTGATTCTTGAGCTTGTTGTTGAGCGATTGCTTCTTCTTTGAAAGATTTTTGGAAGTAATCGAAGAATCTCGCTGTCAAAATTGCTGGCATATAAACTCTACCGTTTGCAACTTCTTCAATAGCATCAATTAATTTGCTTGAAGCCATTGTTTTTAAGACATAACCTTTAGCACCTAATTTCATAGCTCTAAAGATTAAATCAGCATCATCATAAGCACTTAATGCTAAAACCTTTGTACCTAAACCTAAAGCTTCGATTTCTTGGATTGCTTGCAAGCCATCTTTTTCAGGCATATTCATATCCATTAAAACTACATCAGGTTTATGTTTTTTTACTAAACTAATACCAACATTTGCACTTGTAGATGCAGCAATAATATTGAAAGAACTTTCCATACTTAAAAGTTCTTTAATACCAGTTAAGTGGTCACGATTGTCATCGATTAACATAACTCTTGCCTGTTTGTTGAATTGTCTCATTTGTTCCCCCAAATTCTTTTTATATGTCCCTAATTCATTTTTTCGTTTTCTACACTGTTTATACTACATCTTTTTTATGGGGCTAACATCAACAAAAGGATTTAAAAAACGGGGGGCAATGGTCTATAAATTGACCTAGACCAAAAGATCAACAAAAGGCACAGCACCAAGCATAGCGAAGGTTTCAAGAAATACACCATTAAAATGAGTAGGATTTTTTACTCCTACACAAAATGTAAACCGTTTAGAGGGTTAATACATAAAATTATTATATGAATAACCGAACAAAAATATTAAAACTTTATCATTTGATAAATATTCTATAGCATCACGATGTTCTTTGTTTTTAAGAACCTTAAACTTCACAGACGTTCCAGAATTTTCTTTCAAGGCTTTAACCATTGTTTTAGCCCTTAAAACCGGCATTCTGTCATCATCTTGCGCATGAATAATTAAAAATTTACCCCTGATATTCTTAGTGTCAACAACATTTCCGGCTGCGCTTGAAATTACAGCCTTTGAAAACAACTCAGGATTTCTATCCATAACATGATAGCAAGCTTCTCCTCCCTCTTCTATTGCAATGGCATAAACGTTTTTCTTTGGAATTTCATACTCTTCAATTTTTTCTCTTACTAATTCGGCAAGCATAGTTACAGGAATAAAACCATCTTCATCTTGATACCAACCATCTTTGACTTGAGGGAACAAGAACAGAACCTTTTTATTATTTATTTTTGCATGTTTCATAATATTGTAAATCACAGGAGAAGCCAATTGTCTTACATTATCTTCACCATAAGTTGATTTACCTTGCATAAAAACAATCATAACAGGCTCTTCATTTTTTCGGTTGTTAAAAAATCGTTCGCAATAATCTAAACCTCCGCCACGTTGAGCAGAAAAATAATCTTGAGTTACACCAAGACGTTTAACTAATTTGCCGTACGGATTCTCTTGCTCTGCAGAAAAAACCGGAAAACAAGAACAATAAAATATAACTAATGAATATATAATGAACTGTTTCATAATTTTATTATACAAAAAATAAATAAAGTTAAAATTTTTTTCATGCGACTCCCTTTTCTCTTTCGTGTAAAATAAATCAACTCTTACAAAAAGTATAACGATTTAATTTTGAGAATGTCCTTTTTTAGTTTTTTACGTAAAAAAATGTGAAAATATTAATGTAATAAAATTAAATTTAAGTTGTTAATTTACACAAGAATGCAAATAATAAATTCTAAATGCAATGCAACATAATATAAAATATGTTATGTTGATACGTTTTTGTGTTATCATAAATTCAAAGAAATTAGAAAATTTCATAAGACGTAAATAGAGCTTGTGAAAAAATAGCTAAAATTTAAAAATCTGATTCATAAGGAGTTCAGTTTGTAATGAAAAAAATATCAGTGGTTATCCCGACATTGCAAAGAGATGTAGAAACATTAAACAATTTAGTTTCAACACTTGTTAATGATGCAATGGTAGATGAGATATTAATTATAGATAATTCATTGCAAAACTATTCTTTTATTAATGAAAAAGTAAGAGTAATCGTTCCACAAGAGAACTTGTTTGTAAACCCAAGTTGGAATTTGGGTGTAAGAGAAGCAAGAAATGAATATGTATAGAGAATTTTTAACAACATATAATACCGGTTTATTGTATTCAAAAATATTCAATGTTTTAGGGAATATCAGTATCGGAGCTTTGTATCGTTGGAAGATGTTATTGGGTAAAAATAATGACTGGACAGTATTAGTCGGAAACTATAATTACACAGCAAACGGTTGTTATAGAACAAGCCTTAATGAAAATGAGATTAAAATATTTTTAAATATACTTTTATCTCCGAATAAATTTTCAATCGGAAGGGCAATATCTTTAACGCAATATATTCTAAAAGAAAAGAATGCAGAAAATATTCCAACAGAAGTTACATTTAGAAGATATGCGAAATGGTATAAAGCAAATAATTTAGATATAGAGAAAAAGAAGAAATTGAATTATTAATCAAATGTTTTAGCTGTGAAATCCCAAGTGCAAAAGCAAGCTGGTTATTAAAAATAAAAGAACCTGTGATATGCAGATTTTATTCATATTTTAGAGAGCTTATTTACAATAAACAATTAGAAGAATTAAAGGTTTTGTTTAATAAAAATCCTAAAATACCCTGCGAGAGAAATTTTGTAGGGGTTTTAAATTTTATGTATTATTACAATGGACAAACATATATTTCAAAGAAAAAATTATTACACAAACATACAGAAAAACCATTTTCCAAAATGGATATGCTGGAGTTTAAAAAAGATTATTCAAAACTAACAAGAAGAGTAAATCACAACAGTATGCAAAATTTTGTTCATTTGCATTTGGCGGAGCAAATTTTTAGATTTCATCATAATTATGATGAAGTGTATGAGGAAATAACAAGATTTATTTGAGATTTTTGTATATAATTGAGCTATGGATAAAGAATTACAAAAAGGCGAAATAATCATTTATACAAGTGAAGACGGCTCAATTTCACTTGATACTAAACTTGAAAATGATACAATTTGGCTTACACAAAAACAAATGGCTGAATTGTTTGGAGTAAAAACACCGGCAATAAATAAACATTTAAATAATATTTATAATGAAGGTGAATTGGATAAAATCTCAACTGTTTCCATTTTGGAAATAGTTCAAAAAGAAGGTAATAGAGATATTTCAAGAAAAATTGCATTTTACAATCTTGATGCAGTAATTTCTGTGGGTTACAGAGTAAATTCTTCTAGAGCTACTCAATTCCGTATTTGGGCAACTAACACATTGAGAGAATATCTTACCAAAGGTTATGTTATCAATGAAAAAATGTTGAAGGATCAACAATGTAAAATTCAAACCTTACAATCAACCGTAAGCCTTTTAACAAGAAGTATTCAAAACCAAATTTCAACAGTTGATGAAGCGCAAGATGTTGCAAACATTTTAGATAATTTTGCCAAAGGTTTAGATTTATTAGACAACTTTGACCACAAAACCCTTGATACAAAAGGTGTTACTCAAAAAGAAGCAGTTGTTATTTCTGAAAGCGAATTTTTAAAAGTCATTAATAAAATGAAATCAGAATTTGCATCTGATGTTTTTGCAAACCCGAAAGACGAAAGTTTTGCAAGTTCTGTTAATCAGATTTACCAAACTTTTGGCGGGAATGATTGTTATCCAACATTAGAAGAAAAAGCCGCAATGCTTTTGTATCAATCGTATCTGCAAAAATCTTTGCTGATGTATATTTTCCTTGTACTTCTTTCATTTTTCCTACTTTCTTATTTTTAACTTTCTCATTAATTGTGCAGTTAATTTTTCGGTTATTTAAATACAGTGCAAAAAGATATTGTACAAAGATATAATATAAAAGTATTTTTAATAG
>URRM01000050.1 GCA_900550295.1 uncultured bacterium | reverse complement strand
TAATATATAATAAAACATTCTAACTCGTTTTGAGCATTTTAAGCATTAAAAAAGAGGACTTAAAAAGTCCTCTAAATTTTCTTTTCCTTATGTGTTATAAAACTATACAGCTTTTTGAACTTTGTTTGCTTTTAAGCAAGATGAACAAACTGTAATTTTCTTAACAGAACCATTCATAACAACTTTAACGTTTTGTAAGTTTGGAGCTTGTCTATGAACGTTTTGTTTATGAGAGAAAGTTACTTTTGCTGATTTTAAAGGTGTTTTACCACATACTTCACATTTTCTTGACATAATTTTTTCCTTTTCTAGCTGTTATATGTATATAGAATATACCAAATAGATTTGTTTTACAAGTGTTTATTAAAATTATTTAATAGAAAACTCTTTCAATAACAACACTTGCACTTCTCCCGGAGCCAAAATACTGTTTATACGGCTCTTTGACACTACAGGGATATCATCCATTTTAATTGGAACAATTGTAGTTCGTTCATTTAAGTGAGGAACTACAACTTTAACATTTTGCATATTTGCAAAATCCATGTTACCTAAAACTATTACTGTGTTATTTCCACCAGAACGAGCAAACGCTATAACATTGTCAGAATTAGCTTGAAGTGGTACAAAATTAGCATTAGGAACGTTTATATTCATCATATATTTAAACTTATTTGCAAGCACAAAGTTTTGCATTACTCTGCCGTCAGTGCCTTCAGGTTTTCTTGAAAAATTGAATATATCCAGTTTTCCTCGGTGAGCAAAATAGAAATCATCATCAGTAAATGTTTTTTGTGCTCTTTTGTTTTCCCAAGGATATAAATAATCATCACCAAATTGAAAACCATCAACATAATAAGCATTTAATGGCAATGTTGCATTTAACCATGCAATCATTATTGAATACTGAGGTCCGTTAATTAAGACCGGACTCACTGCATCATGAGTAGCAAAACTACCAATATTTGATTTAATTAATTTGTATTTAGAGAATAGTTTTTGATTGAAGAATACTTGTTCATAAAGATTTTTAGCTAATTTCCATTCCGGAAATCTTGAATATCCTGCATAATATCCGTCAAAACCTGCTTCTAAAAGTTTGTCATATGGTGTAAAGTTAATATTTTTAGCCATTTGAGTATCTTTATCAGTCGCCTGAGCCAAGAACAAGAATTGAGGATTTTTAGCTCTTGCATAAGAAATTAATTCTACCCAAAAATCATAAGGTTTCATTGTCGCATTACTTGCAACAATACCATCTGCGCCAATAGAAATCATCATATCAATAAACTTTTTATATTCGTTTACGACATCAAGATTTAATCGACCGTTGCGCCCTACGTTTAAAACTCTAACATCTGTCCAATCGGCAGGAATTACAGGAGTTGCAATATCTTTTTTCAAAAACATATCGGAATGTTTAAGATAATAATCATAAGATGCACAAGACGGTAAATCAACAATTACTCTAATTTTACGTCTATGAGCTTCGTCAATAAATCTGATTGCTTGTTGTTTAGGTTTTAACTTTGATTTTTTACTTGTCAATTGAGGATTAATATCATCAAAACCGTTCAAAGCATATAAAGAACCTGCTGTACCTATAGCTTTAATCTTTCCAACAGGTGTAATCGGAAGTAAATGAATTGTATTAACACCTTGCATAGACAATTGATCAAGTCTATCAATGGCATTGATAAAATTACCTCTTTCTTCACCTAAATTTTCCTCAATAATACCGTTTTTATTAATATCTTTAGCATTAAAGTTACGAATATTAATTGCCATAATTACTGCAGAATTAGCTTGAAAAACGCTTCTGGCATCATTCAACCACACTGTTGCAGCTTGAGCTTTAAAACCTACAGCTAATATAATCAAAGTTAATAAAAATTTCTTCATTTGTCTATTTCCCCAATCTTCTTCTCATTTTATCAGAAAACGAAAGCATGCTACAAACATTTAACAATTCGTAGCATGCAATCCTTAATATTATTATTTTTTAGCGTTTATTATGCTCTTTTGGGTTGATTTTTCTTATCTCTCCAGAAATCAATCAACATACTTGCAAAGAAGATACTTGAATATGTACCAATTGCAATACCTAAAATCATAGCTAATACGAAATCTTTTGTTGTTACACCACCAAAGAAATATAATGCCATCAATGTAATCAAGGTTGTCAATGAAGTATTAATACTTCTTGCTAATGTTTGAGAAACACTGGCATTAACAATTTCGCCAAATGACATTTTCTTAGCATAATATCTTAAGTTTTCACGAATACGGTCAAACACTACGATTGTATCGTGAACAGAGAAACCAATTACAGTAAGAATCGCTGTTAAGAATAAACCGTCAACTTGAACACCACAGAACAAGCCTAACAAAGCAAATATACCAACTACAAATACAACGTCGTGAAACAATGCTAATATAGCGCAAATTGCAAAGTCTAGTTGGAATCTGAAAGACAAGTATGCAATAATTCCTAAGCATGCCAAACCTAAAGCAATTAAAGAATTTTTAAATAATTCTTTACCCAAAGTAGGTCCGATTGAGTTTGTTGATAACAATTCAGAATTTTTATATTCTTTTTGCATTACTGATGTAACATTAGCAACAACATTTTCTTTATCAAGACCTTCAATAAATTTTGTTCTAATCGAAATAATATCTTGAGTCTTAGAATTTTTATCTTCACTAACATTGATAATTTGCAATGCAGGAGCATCTACACCTGCTTTAATTAAATTATTTCTTAAATCAGTTAATTTATTGTTATCAACTTTTTGGTCAACTGAATATTGAAGAATTGTACCACCGGTGTAATCAATCCCCAATTTTAAAGGTGAGTGGTTAGGATTGATGATAGCTGCATAAATCATTGCAATAATCCCAGGTAATAACAAAATTGTTGTTAAACCCATCCAAACCCATCTATATTTTACGATGTTAATTATATGTCTGCCTTCCATTTTTACCTCACTAATCTAAAACGCCAAATTTAGCTTTTTCACGTTTAGTTTCTTCTGCTACATATGCTTTACCGATTTCATTTTTGCTTAAACCGAATAAAGCAGGATATTTTAATTCACCAGTACCAAAGATTAAGTGCATAAAGTTTTTAGTAATTGTAATTGCACTGAACATTGATACCGCTGTACCTAAAGCAAGAGTTAAAGCAAAACCTTTAACAACGCTTGTACCTAAGCAATAAAGAATTATACAAGTAATAATTGTTGACATATTAGAGTCAAAAATACTTGTAAATGCTCTGTCAAAACCGGCATTAATTGCTGTAAATAAAGTTCTACCTGCTCTTAATTCTTCTTTTGTTCTTTCGAAAATAAGAATGTTAGCATCTACAGCCATACCGATTGACAAGATGAAACCAGCAATACCTGCTAATGTAAGAGTTACAGGAATTTGTTTAAATAAAGCAAATAACATTAAACTATACAAGATTAAAGCAATGTCAGCAATAACCCCAGGTAAGCGATAGTAGAATGCCATAAATAACATTACAAAGCCTAAACCAATTACGCCGGCAATTTTTGATTTTTCAATACTGTCTGCCCCCAATGTTGGTCCAACTGTATTTTCTTCAATAATCTTAGCCGGAACAGGTAAAGCACCTGCATTCAACAAATCTACCATTTCTTTTGCTTCTTCTAAAGCAAAACCATTATCACCGCCTGAAATTTGAGCTCTACCGCCAATAATAGGTTCTCGAATTACAGGAGCTGATGTTAATTCACCGTTAAAGAATATTGCCATTGGCTTACCAACTAATTGTTGTGTCAAATCAGCAAATTTTCTTGTACCTTTATCATTAAATTCTAAGTCAACTACCCATTGACCGTTTGAACTTGTACTTAAAGATGCACGGTTTAAGTCATTACCTGTTAAACCTGTATCAACCCATTTACCTGAATTTTCAGGAATTTCTTTTTTAAATGCTAATTCCGCAGTTTCACCTAAAAATTTCTTAGCTTGTTTTAAATCTTTAACTGCAGGTATTTCAACTACTAATCTTTTTTCACCTTGTCTTTGAACTACAGTTTCTGCAACACCAAGTTTGTTAACACGGTTTTCAATTGCAAATTGCAAACTATCCATCATTTCCGGTGTAATTTTTGCAACAGTTGCTGAAGTTTGAGCTTCTAATACAAGTCTTGAACCACCAACTAAATCTAAACCCAGTTTTGTAGGTTTCAAGCAAATGATAGTAATTGAAACAATTACAATTACTACAATAGCCCAAAATAATAAAATTTTATTCTTCATTTCCTTTTCCTTATATATAAATATAAATTTGTATAACTCTATTTTATCAAAAATATTTTTTATAAAATAACCTAACTGTCTATTCTTTTTCGATTGTATCCATTAAAGCAAATAACTCTGCTTTTTGTTCATAATTTAAGATAACAAGCGGTTGTCTTACATAATCTTTAATTATGCCCATTTTTGACAATGCAGCTTTTACAGGCACCGGATTTGGAGCCATAAATAATTTCTTGAACATAGGATATAAAATCATATGCATATTCAATGCTGATTTAATGTTACCTTCTTTGAAGTCTTCTATCATGCTCTTAATTTCTTCACCATAAATATGAGAAGCTACAGAAACAACACCTGTTGCACCTAAAGAGAGCATTGGTAAAAGTAAACTATCGTCACCACAGTAGATAGCAAAATCTTCAGGACATAAATCTTTCATTTCTGAAATCATGTCCATATCAGGATAACTTTGTTTAATACCTACAATATTTGTATATTTTTTTGCTAAATAAGCAACAGTTTCAGGTAACATATTAACTCCGGTTCTTGATGGAATGTTATATATAATTACCGGAATTTTTACAGCTTCTGCAATTGCAGAAAAATGAGCCTTCATACCTTCTTGTGATGGCTTGTTGTAATAAGGAACAACTGAAAGAATTGCATCAGCTCCTTCTTTTTCAGCCATTTTTGCATATTTAACAGCTTCTATTGTTGAATTTGAACCTGCACTCATAATTACTTTACAATCATTTTTTACAGCTCTTTTTACTGTGCTTAATAATTCAACTTCTTCTTCATTTGTTAATGTTGGGCATTCACCTGTTGTTGCTGCAACTAACAATGAATCAGATCCATTATCTAATAAATATTCAGCTAACTCAGCCGCTTTATCATAATCAACATTACCTTCTTTTGTAAAAGGTGTTACCATTGCCGTTATAACTTCGCCGGCATCGAAACGTGAACTCATAATATTTCCTCCTTACTGTTATAATTATAAAACAAATTAATAAAATAAAGTTAAAATCGTAAAATTCGTAATTAATTCTTAACAATACAATTTAATTCTATAATTCATGATAAAATTTATTATATGAAAAGATTTTTGGTATATTTACGAAAAATAAAAACCATGAGTGCAAAGAAAAAAGCTTATGTAGTAGGCTTTTTAGTTCTTGCTTGTATTCTACTATGGGCATTCCTTAGCGCCGGTTTTATGACTAACGGCTTTTCTCGTTCTCAAATAAAAAAAGGTGACGAGCGCCAAGAAGTTGATGTTGAAAGCATGATTTTGACAGAAACAAAGAATGATACTAAATTCTGGGAAATATATGGTGAAACAGGTTCTTATAACAGTGAAGAAAAAATTGCACTTTTAAGCAACGTTATCGGAAACTTTTATAAAGACAACGAAGTTGCTATGAGTTTTGAATCTACTCAAGGAACTTATAACGAAGAAAAAAATCAAATTATTTTATATGAAAATACTTATATCGTTTTAAAAGACGGAACATCTTTAAAATGTGACAGATTAGTATGGTCAGGTTCAGACAAGGATATTATTGCAGAAGGCAATGTTAGAATTAACAGAGGCGCTGAACTTGATGCACAAGGTGACAAAGTTATAATCAGTTCTTCGTACGAACACTTTAAACTTGTCGGCAATACCGTATCAAAAGTATTTGATAAAAACAATAGTACAGCTAAAAAGGGGACTTTACTTCAATGAAGAAATATTTAATTATAGCAGTTGCAATACTATTCGGACTTGGTGCAGCAACAATAGCATCAGACTTAATCATTGAATCAAAAACACAAAGCTTTAGTGAAACAGATAATAAAATTCACTTTGACGGTGATGTAAAAGTGAAACTTGACAACTTGAATGTAGTAGGCGACAGGGCTGATATTACAACAAAAGGTAGCAAACTTGATACAGCTACATTCTACGATAAACCTTATGCTTACCAAGTTCAAAACAACAAAAAACGTGAAGTTAAAGCTAATATTTTAAAATTATCATTAATTACAAAAGTTGTTAGAGCAGAAGGTGATACTCAAACAACAGTTATGGACGGTAAAAAACCTATCGCCGTAATCACTGCTGACACACAAGAATACGATACAAAGTCAAATGTAATGACTGCAATGGGCGGGGTTGTAATTAAATATCAAGAAATAAATACCTTCTCAGATAAAGCTGTTATTAGAACAGACAAAAAAGGTGACTTAAAAAGAATTGATTTATTCGGAAACGCAAAAATTAACGAAAAAACAAACAAAGCAGAAGCTGATCACTTTATTTATGACCTTGTAAACGAAGAATTAATTTCAGAAGGTCATACAATGTCACACACAGAAATGGATGACGGAAAAGCTCTTACAATCAAGGGTAGCAGACAACAATATAGTAAAAAACAAAATACTTTCAACTGTAGCGGAAATGTTCAAGTTTGGTACGATGATTACTATGCAAAAGGACCTAAAATGTCAGTATTCCCAAGTAAAGCAACAAACAAATTTAACGAAATTTACTTTACAGGTCGTTCATTCATAAATCAAGGTGAAAAAACAATTTACGCTGACAAAATCAAGCTTCAATTAAAACCTAAAGATTTCTATGCTGAAGGTAACGCTAAAACCGTTATAAAAAATATTCAGTCGCAAGAATTAGAGGAAACTAAATAACATGTCAGAAATGTTGGACAAAGCTTTAGAGCTATTTAAAGAACGAAAATATAAAGATGCGATTGATGCATTTCATGTAGTGCTTGAAAATGGAGATGAAAGTGCTGAAATTTACAACAATATAGCAGTTTCATATTCAAATTTGGGCGATTTAACAAATGCAGAAAAGTTTTGCCACAAAGCATTAAAAATAAATCCAAACTTGCCTCAACTATACTTAAACCTATCTGACATATATTACAGAATGAAAGAAATTGCTCTTGCAATTGATTGTCTTCAAGCCGGTGAATTAGCGCTTCCTGACAATATGGTTATTCCACATTATTTAGCAAGAATGTATATGGAAGATGCTCAAGTTGATTTGGCAATCGATGAATTAGAAAGAATTTTAGAAAAAGAACCTGAAAATTATGATGCATATTATGATTTAGCACGTGCATATTATGAAATGGGTAACTACGAAGCAGCTATTGCAAATTTTGAAAATATTTTAGAGTTCAAGGATCAGAATGAACTAATTTATTTCTTTTTAGCAGAAGCTTATGAAGCTAATGATGAGATAGATAAAGCTATCTCAAATTATTTAAAATCTACAGCTATAAATGATAAATTTCATCCTGCATTCAAAAAGTTAGGCATGCTATTTATGGCTAGAGGCGATTTTGATGATGCAATTGAATATTTTGAAGACTACATAAACTTTGATATTTCACAAGAAGAAAAAGATAACGTTAGCAAATTAATTGTCAGAATTCAGGAGAAGAAAGGCAACTAACTCTAATGAAAAAGTATTGGGTGGGATTATCAAGTCTGGAAGAATTGGGTAGTAACTTTATTTTAAAGTTATACGAACACTTTTTTGATATTGAAAAAGCATTTAATGCCGGAAGAGAAGAGCTCACTCAAATAGAAGGTTTAAGCCTAAAAAAAATTGAAAAGTTTTTAAATTTAAGAGATAAAGTAAAACCTGAATTATCTTTATCAAAAGTAGAAGAAAATAATATTCACGTAATTACTTACGAAGATGAAGAATATCCAAAACTATTAAAAGAAATCGCAAATCCACCGGCTGTTTTATATGTAAAAGGGGATTTAAAAAAGTGCAACTTAGACAAAACCGTTGCAGTCGTAGGTTCAAGAAGAGCCAGCTCTAACGGAAAAATGTCACTTGAAAAAATCATCAAAGATTTAGCAAATACCGACATTTGTATAGTTTCAGGACTTGCAGCAGGAATCGATTCTACCGCTCATTATTGTGCGCTACAAAACAACCTTAAAACCATTGGTGTAATTGCAAGTGGCTTTGACTACACATACCCAGAAAGCAACCGTGAATTATACAAAATGATTTCAAATGATGGTGGAGCTATTATTAGCGAATATTACCCAACATTTGAACCGTTAAAATTTAGATTTCCTGAACGAAACAGGATTGTAACAGGAATTAGTTACGGAACATTGGTTGTAGAAGCTGCATTAAAAAGTGGAGCCTTAATCAGTGCTAATTTAACACTGGAACAAGGTCGTGAGCTTATGTGTGTGCCGGGGTTAATCACAAATCCTAACACCGAAGGTATTTATAAATTATTAAAAAACGGAGCGACTTTAGTAACAGAAGGTGATGATATTTTAAATGCCCTTGGATGGGAAATTAAGCAACCAGAACAACAAAAACTAAATTTAGACAATAGAATAAGTAATCTTGAAAAAGAAGAAAGTATGATATTATCAGCAATTGAAATTGAACCCAAAAGCTTTGATTGCATACAAAATGAAACAAAACTATCTACTGACGACTTGTTGACAAACTTGACAACATTAGAGCTTAAAGGCATAATAAAACAAGTAGAAGGCGATAGATACACGAAGGTTTAATAAAATGCCAAGAACAGCAACAAAAGAGAAAAAAGAAACAAAAACTAAAACATCAACAAAAAAAAGTGCAGAAAAAGAAGGTAAAGCACTGGTTATTGTGGAATCTCCCGCAAAATCAAAGACTATTAAAAAGATTTTGGGAGATAATTACACAATTGAAGCAAGTTTTGGACATATCAGAGATTTTCCTAAAAATGTATTAGGTTTTGATGTTGCCAAAAACTTTGAACCTAGTTTTGTTGTTATTCCTGAAAAGAAAAAAGTTGTTGATAAATTAAACGAAATTGCAAAAAAATGTGCAAAAGTTTACCTGGCTTCCGATCCCGACCGTGAAGGGGAAGCTATTGCTTGGCACGTAAGACAAGTTTTAAAAGTTAACGATGATAAAATTCAACGTATAGAATTTAACGAAATTACACCAAAAGCTGTTAAACATGCTGTTGAAAATCCTCGTGAAATTGATTTAGATAGAGTAAAAGCTCAACAAACCAGACAAATCCTAGACAGACTTGTAGGTTACAAAATAAGTCCCGTTCTATGGGAAAAGTTAAGAAATAACCACCTTTCTGCAGGGCGTGTACAATCAGTTGCTCTACGCATGATTTGCGAAAGAGAAGACGAAATTGAAGCATTCAAACCTGTTGAATATTGGACTATTTCAGCTGAATTGGAAAAAGAAAAAGCGACATTTGATGCTGAATTACAAAAATATTTAGACAAAAAAATTGAGCTTAAAAACGAAGAAGATTCAAACAAAGTTGTTGCATACCTAAACGATAAATCAACAGAATTTGTTGTTGATAAGATTTCAAAAAGGGAAACAACAAGAAAACCTTCTCCACCGTTTATAACTTCAACTCTTCAACGTGAAGCATCTTCAAAATTGGGTTATGGCGTTGCAAAAACAATGCAAATTGCGCAAAAATTATATGAAGGTATTGAACTTGGTTCTGATGGCGCTGTCGGTTTGATTACATACATGAGAACCGATTCTGTTCGTATTTCGGAAGATGCTCAAGTTGCAGCAAAAGAATTTATCGTTGAAAATTATGGAGAAAAATATTATCCAGAAAAACAGAATGATTATGTTAAAGCCGGTAAAAAGAACGTTCAAGATGCTCACGAAGCAATTAGACCATCTTACCCAAGCAGAACACCTCAAAGTTTAAAATCTTATTTAACATCAGAACAATATCGTTTGTACAAGTTAATTTGGGACAGATTTATGTCTTCTCAAATGCAAAACGCATCAATTGCAAATACGTCAATTGATATTAAAGCCGGCGACTACACATTCAAAGCCGGAACAAGTTCAATTATCTTTGAAGGTTTCTTAAAACTTTATTCTGAAGATGATGATGAAGCTAAAAAATCTATTCCTGAAATGAAAAAAGGCGATATATTAAAATGTAAAAAAATTAATCCTAAACAACATTTTACACAACCACCTCCAAGATATAGTGAAGCTTCATTAGTTAAAGCTCTTGAAGAACACGGCATAGGGCGTCCATCTACATACGCTCCTATCATTACAAAAATTCAAACTAAAGGTTATGTAGAAAAGATTGAAAAAGCTTTAGCTCCAACACTATTAGGACGTACAGTTTCAAAACAACTAGTTGAACACTTCAAAGATGTAATGGACTACGATTTTACAGCAGGCATGGAAAATAAACTTGACGAAATTGCAGAAAAGAAAGCAAAATGGGATAAAGTTCTAAAAGATTTCTATGAACCTTTTGTAAAAATTGTTGCTGACGCTAAGCAAAATATGGAAAGAATTAATATTGAAAGCGATATCAAATGTCCAAATTGCGGTAAACCAATGGTAGTAAGAACTAGCCGTTTTGGTTCACAATTCTTAGGTTGCTCAGGATATCCCGAATGTAAAACAATGATGCCTTTAAATGCAACTCAAGAAAGCGCACAACAAGAACCTGAAGTTTGCGAAGAAAAATGTGAAAAATGTGGTTCTGATATGATTTACAAAGTTGGACCATATGGCAAATATATGGAATGTACAAATGCTGATTGCAAAAACCGCAAACGTGTTGTTATATCAACAGGTGTAAAATGCCCTAAATGTGGTGGCGAAATAGTACAAAGAAAATCAAAATATGGAAAAATCTTCTATGGATGCAATAAATATCCTGATTGTGATTTTGTCCTATGGAACGAACCTACCGGTGATGTTTGTCCGGACTGCGGTTCTTTATTAGTAAAAAAAGTACTAAAAAAAGGAACATTTGTTGAATGTTCATCAAAAACATGTAAATACTCAAAGGAGTTAGATAATGTATAAATTAGGTTTAATTGGATATCCTTTAGGACATTCTATGTCTGCTGTTATTCAACAAGCAGGCTTTAAGAGTATTGGTGAAACAGGTTCTTATGACATTCTTGAAACACCGCCTGAAGATTTAATTAATAGGATAAAAGACTTAAAGGTAAACAATTACAATGGTTTTAACGTAACTATACCATTAAAAGTGCCTATTGCTTTATTTTTGGATGAAATTGACGAAACGGCAAATATTGCAGGCTGTGCCAATACAGTAAAAATATTACCGGATAAAAGCTTTAAAGGCTATAACACCGATATTTACGGATTCAGAACAGCAATTCCGAATTCAACAAGATTAAATGATAAAAAAGCTGGAATTATCGGTACTGGAGGGGCTTCAAGAGCCGCAACCGTAGGTTTAATTCAATCAGGTGTAAAAGAAATTAATTATTACTCAAGAAATATAATTAATTCAGCGGCTATGATTAACTCTATGCGTGAATCTTTCCCTGAAATTAAATTTAATAACTATCCATTGCAAAATATAAAAGATTTATCAGCAATTTCAATACTTGTAAATTGCACTCCTGTTGGCATGCGTGGAAACTCAATGGACATGATGCCTATAACTAAATATACATTAGCTCAATTACCAAAAGATGCAATTGTATATGATGTAATTTATAATCCAATAAAAACATTATTATTAAAAGAGGCTGAGCAATTAGGCTTAGAAACTGTTTCGGGCTTAGACATGCTTATATATCAAGGCGCAAAAGCTCTTGAAATTTGGACAGGAAAAATGCCGGATGTTCAAACAATGAAAATTGCAGCATTACAAGAGTTGTACTAATTATTAGACAGATTAAATATGCTAAAGATACCGCATCAAGTGCGGTATGACATAGTAAAAAAAACTCCTTTGAATAAGAGGAGTTAGAAATTTTGTGTATAGGCAGATTTTGCGTAGGCTGAAGCGAAGCGGAATGCCGAAGTTGTGAGGACATAGCGAATGCCAACGAAGTGTAATGAGCGACTTGTCCGAGTGAAGCAA
>URRM01000049.1 GCA_900550295.1 uncultured bacterium | reverse complement strand
TCCCTATTCACCTTTCAGTCGAGTCCCTATTTGAACTACCGAGTGTCAAGTTCCA
Organism: uncultured bacterium; assembly: GCA_900550295.1. Classification (GTDB taxonomy): domain Bacteria; phylum Cyanobacteriota; class Vampirovibrionia; order Gastranaerophilales; family Gastranaerophilaceae; genus UBA6984. The sequence continues at coordinate 12,183 of URRM01000049.1, read as the reverse complement.
ATCTTTCGATTTGGTGTAGTTATAATCTACAATGAAAAAATTTCTAAGTCAACTACTTTTTTAAAAAATTTTATATTTTTTTTTAGAAAGGGCGGAATTTACATTCGTAAAATCCGCCCTTTGGGTTCTCAATATTATATTTTAGCCGTTTTCTTTTAAGTCGATATATTTTTTTGCGCAATCAAACATTGAGTTTACAAGTGCTGCATTTGAATATATATTCATGCCACCTGATTCAAGAACTTGCTTTACTCTGTTCTCCCAAATGGTGTAAATATCTTCTGTTGATAAATCCAGAACTTGTCCAATCATGCTTAATTCTTTGTAGTCTAACGGGATTGGCATTGCTCCTCTCAAAATATCCACCATGTCCAATCGTTTTTTACGTGGAAATGCTTTTAAAAAGTTTACTACACTCAATTTTTTCTTTCTTAGGTTGTCTTTCAACACCTCTACAGCTTCATCTAGCATAATCGGTTCTTGTGGAATTTTGTACTCATCAAATATTTCCGGTTCAACTTCCATGACTGTTGCAATTCTTTCTAATGTTGTTCCTCTTGTTGAAAACGGTATTGAATTATCTATCAAGTTATAAACATATGATAGAGTTACACCAATCATTTCGGCAAAGTCTTTTTTGTGTAAATTTGCTCTTTCTAAAAAATCGCTTACCATTTTTGAACTTTTTTCTTTAATTATTGGTTTGTTTTCAGATTTCATAACTAATCTCCCCTATAATCTTGATACTTTTTTGGAGTCTCCGTGTATCATAAAATAAACCCATTTTATCTTTTTGTTAAGCGAAAGGTAGTTAATACCATTGGTAATATTTATTTGCGTTAAAATTATAAACATAAGGACTTATAATTAACTTAGATAACAAGAGGATAAAACGTTGAAACTTATTGTTGCACTGGGAAATGTCGGAGATAAATACAACTTTACTCGTCATAATATGGGTTTTATGGTTGCCGATTATTGGGCTGTGAATGAAGGTTTTTCTTTTAGAGAAGAGTCAAAATTAAAATGTTTATTTACTAAAATTAAATTTAACAATGAAGATGTTATTATAATTAAGCCGACAACATACATGAATTTGTCAGGTGAAGCGGTAAGTTTGGTTATGAATTATTATAAGATTGATACAAAAGATATTTTAGTAATTTATGACGATTTATCAATTGAATTGGGCAGATTAAGATTCAGAGCAAGTGGTTCTGATGGCGGACACAATGGTATAAAATCCGTAATTCAGCATGCCGGTACAAACAAGTTTGCAAGATTAAAAGTCGGCATAGGGCCTCAACCTCCAATTCCGTCAGAAGCTTTTGTTTTACAAAACTTTTCTAAAGAACAAGAATCAACATTGAAAGAAACTTTAAAAATTGCTCTTGATGCTGTTAAGTGTTATTTAACTGACGGATTAGACAGAGCGCAAAACAAATTTAATTAGTAAGGTTTACTATATATTATATTCTGGTTTCATGATTTAATATAAAAATAAGTGAAAGGTAAATAAAATGACTATCGAACAAGCAGAACAATTTGAAGAACAAGAACTTTATGATAAAGCGTATGCTGAATATAAAAAACTTTTGGAAAAAAGACCAAATAGTGTTGAACTTTTACAAAGAACTGCGCATGTCGCAAAAATTCTTGGGTTGGTTGAAGATGCTGAAAAATATTTCTCAAAAATTGTTGAAGAAGACAAAGCAAATGTTATGGCTTATGAACAATTAATGGATTTGTTTGAAAGTTCAGATAGATATAAATATTACACTTACAGAGGTAATTTACACGTATGTCAGGGACAATTACAACATGCAGCAGGAGATTTTAAAAAGGCTTTGGATAAAGCATACGAAGATGCCCAAAGAAATATGACAAGATTTGTGCTTGCCGGAATTTATACACAATTAAACAAAGATAATCAAGCAATCGATGAGTATTTAAGATTAATTGATACCCACGAAGCACCTGTTGAAGCTTATATGTTATTATCTCAAATTTATGCAAAAGAAGGCATTTTATCAAGTGCGGCAGAAATCTTAGAAAGAGCTATAAAAGACGGACACGAAAGTGACGAGATTAAAAATAAATTAGCAGAAATCTATATCTCAAATAATCAAACAGATGAAGCTTCAAAAGTTAGCTCTGATCCATTAGTTCAATTGAGATGCTTAATTGATGATGAAAAACTTGTAGAAGCTAAAGTTAAAATTGATGAAATGCAAGATAGATACAAAAAGAATCCTAAATATTTATCTTTGGTTGCTCAATATTATTACACTGAAAAGAAATTTGATGAAGCTCTTGATGCTGTAAATGAATTCGCAAAATTTGATAAAAATTCACCATTGATTTATCAAATGAGAGCGTTAATTTATGAAGAAAAAGGTGATTCTTATAACGAACACTTAAATTGGGCAAAATATAATTTGGCACGTGGAAACAAAGACGTTGCTCTTAATGAATATATGTTTGCTTTACAACAAAAAGAAGACGACAAAGCTTTGTTGCTTACAATTGCTGAATTATTAGATGATATGAATGACAAAACTCATGCCATTGAGTTTTATGAACGCTTAAGCAAAGTTGATTTGAATAACAAAAAAGCACTTGAAAGATTAGGTGAATTTCGTGAAAGTATTGGTGATTACAGAATGGCAATTGAGTATTTTGAAAAACTATATTGCTTAGATAACCGTAAGTCAAATGTTTTAAAATCATTGGCGGTTGCATACGAAAAGACTAAAAATCCGGTTAAAGCTGTGGAATTCTATAATAAATATCTTTCTTCTTCTGCAATTCCTGACCAAGAAGTTATTTCAATCAAGAAAAAACTGGAAAAACTAGAAGGTCAAGCAAGAACTTACTGTGAAGCCTCAATGGAAGATGAAGGTTTAATTGACAAAATTATGAAATTTTTTAATAAATAACAAAGTTAACAAAAATATTAACTAATGTAACAAAAAGTCCTGAAATCCATGTAAAACTAGCAAAAAACATGGTTTTCAGGACTTTATATCTATGTAGGTAAGAAAATTATTTTATATGTGTAGATTATGGCAGTAAGTTCAATTAATTTAGCTCAAAATTTAATTACAACTAATAGAAGCAATAATACGAATGTCGCTTTTAAAGGTGGCACTCCTGACTTAGATGCTTTGAAACAAAAGCAAGATGAATTTCGCAGAATGTCAGAACAAGCAGGAGAAAAAGGCGGCGTTATAGGGAAGATTGGTAGCTTTGCCACAAAAGCTATTGGTGTAGTTATTGCGTTTACTGCAACAAAAATCTGCTTAGATAAAGCTGCAGGCATGATTTCAGATGCGGTTGGTAAATATGCAAATTCAGCAACTCAAAAAGCTGTAGATGCAATGACTAAAAAAGCATCAGAAAAGACAGGTGAAGAAGCAACAAAATTGGCAGAAAAAGCTGCAAAATTAGCAGAAAAGATGGAAAAATCAAAAGTTCTAGCTAGTAAAGTTCAACGATATGCAGTAAATGTTGTTGCAGGCGGTGCAGCACTTGGCGTTGCTATGAAAGACTTTGGATTAGTTAAAAAAGAAGTTTCTGACAGTACAGAAAATCTTGTTGAAAGATCTATTGACAAAGCAAATGGTGACAGCTATAATCATGACGTATCATCTGATAATGGTGCAACGTCTAGCAGTGATGATTTCAACATAAGCGATGACGAGTTTTAAGGAAACGCTTTAGGAGGCAAACAAAAATGATGATTCAACCAGTTTCAATGGCACATGTAGCATTTAGAGGTAATGATGGCGCTACAGCTATGAATGCAATTGATAAAGCTCAAAAGGCAATGGAAGCAATGACTAATTTGACTGAGGGCGCTGATGAATTTAAAAAGAATATGAAGACAGATTCTGAAGCTTATTCAGATGCTGTAACTGATACTTTAACAAAGGCTGCAGAAGAAAATAAAGCACTAAAACCTCTTGCAGAAGCGGCAAATTCAAAAGCAGGTAAAACTGTAGCTGACATTTTCGGTAAATTTACAGCTTTCTGTACTAACTTGGCAAGCACAGCTACTACAGTTACTACAATCGCTAAATAATGAATAAAAGAATATAATAAAAAGAGAGTTGATAATATCAACTCTCTTTTTTTATGCTAAAATCTTAACTATGGCAAATAGTTTTATAGTGAAGAAAATTTTAGATAACGATATTGAAAAAGAATTGTCAAACATCGGTTTTGATAGTTCTTATTTGTGTAAAGGCGCAAATAAATATAAATATGTTAATTTGAAAATTTTTGATTTGTCATTACCTCAAGCAAATATTTTAAAACAAACAGCTTTAACTGTAGGCGCAGATTGTGCTGTTCATAGAGATGTTTTGACTGCACAAACAGAAAAAACAGACTGTATTTTAGGTGGTAGTATCTCGCAGATTTTAAAAATTGCCGAGAAATTGAGATATCAACCTTTTTCAATGAAAAAAATGGCAGAAGTTTTGGAGAAAACAGTTAAGCCGGAAAATAAAGTTATGCCAAAGTTGATGGGAATTTTAAATGTAACACAAAATTCTTTTTCTGACGGTGGACAGTTTTACGATTTTGATAGTGCAATAGCTCATTTGCATAAATTAATTGATGATGGTGCGGACATAATTGATATAGGTGCAGAAAGTACAAAACCGTTTTCTCAAGCAGTAAGTGCGAAAGAACAATTAGAAAAAATTGAACCAATTTTATTATATGTACATAAAAATAATATCAATATTCCTATCAGTATTGATACCCGTTCCGGTGAAGTTGCAGAAAAGACGATTGAATTAGGCGCTTCGATAATTAATGATGTTTCAGGGTTCAATTATGACAACAAAATGATTGATGTTGTAGCAAAATCAGGTAAAAAAGTTATAATTCAACACTCTAAAGGCAATCCTGAAGATATGCAAATAAAACCGACCTATGAAAATGTTGTTGATGAAATTTATTTTGCACTAAAGAACAAAATTGAACTTGCCGAAGAAAAAGGTATTACAAAAGATAATATAATTATTGACGTTGGTATCGGTTTTGGCAAAACAAAGGCTCATAATTTTGAATTAATACGTCGTATTGAAGAATTTAAGTCACTTGAGTGCGAAGTTATGTTAGGTTTTTCAAGAAAATCTTTGCTAGATTTGAAAGATGAATCAAATGAGGTTAAAGATATATACACAACAGCTTTAAGCGCATTGGCTATTGAAAGAAATGTTGATTATTTGAGAGTCCATAATGTAGAAATGCATAAAAAACTTATAAGATTGATGGAAAATTTTTAAAAGGAATTAGATAATGGAAATTTTAGCTATAATCCCTGCACGTGGTGGTTCAAAAGGTATTCCGAACAAAAATGTTAAAATTTTGGCCGGCAAACCTTTGATATATTATTCAATAGAGGCTGGACAAAATTCTAAATATGTGACAAGAACAGTCTTGTCTACAGAGGCTGAAAATGTAAAAAAAGTTGCTTTAGAGTATGGATGTGAAGTCATTGACCGTCCGATGGAATTGGCTCAAGATACAACAATGACAATTCCTGTAATTATTCATGTTTTAGACTACTTGAAAGAAAAAGAAGGTTATGAGCCTGATGTAGTAGTTTTATTGCAACCAACTTGTCCATTGAGAGATTCAAAGCGTTTGGATAAAGTTATTGAATGTTATTTAGAAAACATTAAAAAAGGTCACGATTCAGTTTTTGCGGTACTTGATATCGGAACAACTCACTCTCTATGGCGACAAGTTCCGAATACAGAAAAATTTGAGCCTCTATACGATTCAAGAACAAGACCTCGTCGTCAAGATGAACACCGTCATTATCCGATGTATAGGGAAACAGGTTCTGCGTATATCTGTGATACAAAAGTTATGCGAGAAGTGAATGACTTTATAGGTAAAAATCCTATGGTTTATGTTGTAAATCAATCTATAGATATTGATGAACCGAGTGATTTTGAAAGTATTGAAAAGATTTTAGAGGCAAGAAATAACTAATGAATGAAGCATTATTTTTTATAACAATTATAGTTAATTTTGCAGGTGTAATATTTGCATATAAATTTTTCGGTAAGATGGGTGTGTTTGCTTGGATTGCTTTGGCAACAATAGTAGCAAACGTTGAAGTTTTAAAATGTGTTGATATTTTCGGTATGGCATTAACTTTAGGTAACGTTACCTACGGCTCAATCTTTTTGGCTACAGACATCTTAAATGAAAAGTATGGAGTTGAGGAAGCGCAAAAGAGTGTTTATTTGGGATTTTTTGCACTATTGATGTTTACAATAATTACTCAAATCGATTTACATTATATTTCAAATGAAGCAGATTTTGCCGGAGAAGCAATGAAAACACTGTTTACAATAACTCCACGTATATGTTTTGCTAGTATGTCTGCATATTTTGTTTCAAATATGATGGATGTTTATTTATATAAATTTATAAGAAACATTTTGCCGTCAGATAAATTTTTATGGGTAAGAAACAACGGAGCAACTTGTTTAAGTCAATTATTTGATACTGCAATGTTTACATTTATTGGTTTTGCGGGTGTTTTCTCAAAAGACGTAGTATTCCAATTGTTTATAACAACATATTTAATAAAATTATTTATTGCAATTTTAGACACCCCATTTTTGTATTTAGCGAAAAGAATTAAAAACGACAATTAGTGACAAAATGTCACGATTAAATTTTGAATCGTGACAAAATTCACTATCTTACGCATTGTAAAATAAGTAAATTAAATTAAATTATTAATGGTTGACAAAACACTTAATCTTATTCTATACTTTTGAATAAGGAAATCAATCACGATTGAAAAAAGGAGAAATAAAAAATGCCAAAAACAACAACAAAGAAGGCTTCTACAAAAAAGGCTTCTAACAAACAAAATGATGTTGAAAAATTAGAAAAAGCATACAATGCTTCTAATTTAGTTGACAGTGTAGAATCTTTTGAAGCTTTGATTGACAGAGTTCACAAAGCACAAGAAGAATACTCACACTTTTCACAAGAACAAGTGGACAAAATCTTTAAAGCTGCTGCAACAGCTGCAGATAAAGCTCGTATCCCTCTAGCTCGTATGGCTATAGAAGAAACCGGTATGGGTGTTTTAGAAGATAAAATTATTAAAAACCACTTCGCTTCTGAATACATTTATAATAAACACAAAAACGTTAAAACTTGCGGTATTATCAAAGAAGATAAAGCAAACGGTACAAAAATTGTTGCTGAACCTTTAGGTGTTTTAGCCGGTATTATCCCTACAACAAACCCAACTTCAACAGCAATCTTTAAATCTTTAATTGCTTTAAAAACAAGAAATGCAATTATCTTCTCACCTCACCCAAGAGCAACAAAATCAACAATAGCAGCAGCTAAATTAGTTTTAGATGCAGCTGTTAAAGCTGGTGCTCCAAAAGATATCATCGGTTGGATTGATGTTCCATCAATTGAATTATCAAGCGCTTTGATGAAACACCCTAAAATTGATTGTATCTTAGCTACAGGTGGTCCTGGAATGGTTAAAGCAGCTTATTCATCAGGCAACCCGGCATTAGGTGTAGGTCCTGGTAATACATCTGCAGTAATCGATGAAACAGCTGATATTAAAATGGCTGTATCTTCAATCCTTATGTCAAAAACATTTGATAACGGTATGATTTGTGCTTCTGAACAATCAGTTGTAGTTGTTGAAGATGTTTATGAAGAAGTTAAAAAAGAATTCTTATACAGAGGTGCTTACCTTGTAAATAAAGCAGAACAAAAGAAAATGGTAGACTTACCATTCATCGATCCGGCAAGAGGTACAGCTCACCCGGCTATCGTTGGTCAATCAGCTCACAAAATTGCTGAATTATCAGGTTTCAAAACTCCTGAAGATGCAAAAATTTTATTAGTTGAAAGACCTGAAGTAGATTGGAACGATCCATTCTCAAGAGAAAAATTATCTCCAATCTTAGCTATGTACAAAGCTAAAAATTATGAACAAGCTGCTGAAATGGCTTATGAGTTAGTAAGCAAAGGTGGTGCAGGTCATACATCAGTATTGTACACAGACGAAAGAAAAAGCGACAGAATTAACAAATACGCTGAAAAAATGCCTACTTGCCGTGTATTAATCAACTCTCCATCATCTCAAGGTGGTATCGGTGACTTATTCAACTTCAAATTAGAACCATCATTAACATTAGGTTGCGGTTCTTGGGGTGGTAACGCCGTTTCTGGTAACGTTGGTGTTGAACACTTATTAAACTACAAGACAGTTGCTGAAAGGAGAGAAAATATGTTATGGTTTAAGGCTCCAGCTAAAATCTACTTCAAGAGAGGTGCTACTGACTTAGCATTAAGAGAATTACAAGGTAAAAAACGTGCATTCATCGTAACAGACAGCTTCTTATACAACTCAGGTGCAGTTAATAAGATTACTAACGTTTTAGATGAAATCGGTATTGAACACCAAGTATTCTTTGATGTTAAACCGGATCCAACATTATCAACAATTAACCAAGCAATGTCTATCTTAAAACCATTTGAACCTGATGTAATCATCTCATTAGGTGGTGGTTCTCCAATGGATGCAGCTAAAATTATGTGGTTAATGTATGAACAACCTGATACAGTATTCGAAGATATCTCTATGAGATTTATGGATATCAGAAAGAGAATCTGCCAATTACCTGAATTAGGTAAAAAAGCAACAATGGTTGCAATACCTACAACATCTGGTACAGGTTCAGAAGTTACACCATTCGCTATCATTACAGATGACGAAACTCACGTTAAATACGCAATCGCAGATTACGCTTTAACTCCAAATATGGCAATCATCGATCCTAACTTCGTTGACGGTATGCCAAAAGGCTTAACTTCTGCATCAGGTATTGATGCATTAGTTCACGCAATTGAAGCTTACGTTTCTTGTATGGCTACAAACTTCACTAATTCAAATGCTTTAGAAGCATCTAAATTAGTATTCAAATACTTGGAAAGAAGCTACAATGAAGGTGCTAATGATCCTATCGCAAGAGAAAAAATGCACTATGCAGCAACAATCGCTGGTATGGCATTCGCAAACTCATTCTTAGGATTATGTCACTCTATGGCTCACAAACTTGGTGCTATGTACCATGTTCCACACGGTGTTGCTAACGCATTGTTAATCAGACAAGTAATCAAATACAATGCTTCTGATGCTCCACACAAACAAGCTATATTCCCACAATACAAATATCCTTGTGCGAAAGCTAAATATGGTCAAATCGCTGATGAATTAGGCTTAGGCGGTAAAAACGATGACGAAAAAGTTAAATTATTAATTAAAGCAATTGATAAATTAATGAAGGCTATCAATTTACCAAATTCTATTGAAGAATTCATTACAAAAGCCGGCTTCACAAAAGAATACTGGAATGAACACCTAGATGAATTAGTTGAATTAGCATTCGACGATCAATGTACAGGTGCTAACCCAGCTTACCCATTAATGTCAGATATCAAACAAATCTACATTGATGCTTTCAATGGAGTAGTTTAATTATAAATTAATAAGTGGGCGCAGAATAACGTTGTTATTCTGCGCCTGTTTTATAAGACAAGGGGTTATTAATGAACATACCTGATAAGGTTATAAACCGTTTAACTTTATATCATTATATTTTAGACGAATACAAAAACGAATCTTCTGAATTTATTTCAAGCACTAAAATTGCTGAATTATTAAGTATTGACAATTCTCAAGTTCGAAAAGATATGAAATATTTGAATAATACAGGCAAGTGCCGTGTAGGATATAATGTTAAAGATTTGAAACTTGCTATTGAGCACACTTTAGGTTTCCAAAAACCAAAGGATGCTTTTATCATCGGTGCAGGTAATTTAGGCTCTGCGTTGGTAAAATATGATAGTTTTTCTAATTACGGTTTAAACATTCTTGCCATGTTTGATAACGACCCTTTAAAAGTCGGTATGTCAATTAATAATAAAGAAGTTTATCACATTGGAAAGTTAGAAAATTTAGTTAAAACTTTAAATGTTGATATTGCAATATTGACCGTTCCTCGTCAATTTGCACAAGACACAGCTCTTTATTTGGCAAACAGCGGCATTAAATATATATGGAATTTTGTTCCTTGTATTTTGGAAGTTCCAAGTGACGTAAAGGTTTGGAATGAAAACTTAATTGGTAATTTCTTACAATTTACTCACAACAATATTGAGGATGAATAAGGATAAATTTTAAACTTGTAAAGTTTATGATATGTACGGCTTGAAATACTTTCTTGCTTGGAGCAAAATTATATATAGGCTTTTATATTGATATTTTTATCTTTTGATTTGAATTTTTAAAAGATTGATTATAGAATAAAGTTATTATAAGGTACAAAAAGGATTTAGAAATGAATAACAACAGTCAAGCAATTCACTTAAAAAAAGAAATTTTAGTTCATATTATTAAGGCTTTTGATTCAGACAATTTTGCTGAAAATACAAGAGTAATTCCTTATGATATGCGTCCGAAAGGTGCAGAAGTTCCTTACCGTTGCTGTATTTACAAGGAAAGAGCAATTCTAAAAGATAGAGCAATTGCAGGTTTAGGTTTTCAAATTGAAGAGGACGATGAAAGAAAATCTCTTTATACATACGCTGAAGAAGCTTTAGATAGAACTGAATTGAATGATAAGAACTTGACTGTATTACAAAAAGCTTGTAAAGGCTGCGTAACTAGCCAAATTCACGTTACTGACATTTGCCAAGGTTGTGTTGCAAGACCTTGTCAATCAACATGTAAATTTGGTGCAATCTCAATTGTAGACGGTAAATCTCACATTGATACTGAAAAATGTAAAAAATGTAAAATGTGTATGAACGCTTGTCCTTATGGTGCAATTGTTCAAACAACAGTCCCTTGTGAAGCTGCTTGTCCGGTCGGCGCTATTTCAAAAGATGAAACAGGTTATGCAAGTATTGATTTTGATAAATGTATCAGCTGCGGTAGATGTATTGCCGCTTGTCCGTTCGGTGCAGTTCATGAAAAAAGCCAAATTATCGATATTTTGAAACAAATTAAAAACGGTAAAAAGGTTATTGCTATGGTTGCACCTTCAATTGCAGGTCAATTTAAAGGTAGTATTTACCAAATTAAAACTGCAATGTTAAAAGCCGGCTTTACAGACGTTTATGAAGTTGCTCAAGGTGCAGATATTACAGCAAATAATGAGGCAAAAGAATTTGTTGAAAGAATGGAACGTGGCGACAAATTTATGACAACTTCTTGCTGTGCAGGTTACAATCAATTTGTAAAAAAACATTTGCCTGAAATTAAACCTTATGTTTCTGACACAAAAACTCCACTTTACTACACAGCTGAACTTGTAAAACAAGAAATTCCGGATGCAATTACTGTATTCTTAAGCCCTTGTGTTGCAAAAAGAGCAGAAGGTTATGATAATGAAAATGTAAATTATGTAATGAGTTTTGAAGAATTAGGTTCTTTATTTGAAGCTAGAGATATTAAAGTTGAAGATTGTGAAGAAACTAAATATACAAAAGAAAGCTCAAAACAAGCCAGAAACTTTGGTCTTTCAGGTGGTGTAGCAGAATCTGTAAGAAAATCATTAAGAGATGAGGATTCAATAAAACCTCACGTTATTAATGGTTTAAATAAAGACACAATCAAAGAATTAAAGAAATTTGCAAAAGATGGTGAATGCTGTGACGGTTGTAATATAGTAGAAGTTATGTGCTGTGAAGGTGGTTGTATCGCAGGTAATGCAACAATGAATCCGGTAAGAACTGCAAAGAAAATGATCGATGCTTTAGCTGCACAATCTGATGATATCGAAAAAATATAACATAAAGATATTTTATATACTAATGGTCTTTATAATAAGGCGCCAGCTTGAAAAAGCTGGCGCCACTCTTTTGTATAAATGTTAATAATGTAAATATGCGCAAGTCTGAATTGTGCAGGTAAAATATTTGTGATAAGATTACAGTAACCAATAAAAAATAAGTTACTATAATAAGAATAACTATCACGGATCAGAATGAGCAAGATATTTGTAACACAACCGTTGTTACCGGCAATGGAAGACTATATAACAGAAATAAAAGACATTTGGGCAACAAAATGGCTAACAAATATGGGTGCAAAACATAATG
>URRM01000048.1 GCA_900550295.1 uncultured bacterium | reverse complement strand
GCTCGTTTGCAATGTTCGCCGCAGGCCGTGCTTTTGAGCAGATAAGAAACACAATCGGCTATCCGCATCTTAACGTCAAAATCGGCGCTACCCATGCGGGTATATCCGTCGGTGAGGACGGCGCGAGCCATCAGTGCTGCGAGGATATTGCCCTTATGCGCACTATTCCCGGCATGGTTATAATCAATCCCGCCGATGATGTTGAGGCGAGAGCGGCTGTTTTCGCCGCTGCGGAGTATGACGGCCCCGTCTACCTTCGCTTCGGTCGTCTTGCAGTGCCGAGATTCAATGATCCCGATAACTATAAGTTTGAAATAGGCAAGTCGGTTCAGCTCGCAGACGGCAAGGATGTGACTATAATCGCAACCGGTCTTATGGTGAACGAGGCTGTTATGGCAAGAGATATGCTCGAAAAAGAGGGCATTTCTGCAAGAGTCATCAATATGCATACAATAAAGCCTATCGACAGACAGGCGATAATCGATGCCGCAAGAGATACAGGCGCTATTGTTACCGCAGAAGAGCATTCCGTTATCGGCGGACTTGGCGGAGCAGTCAGCGAAGTTGTCTGCGAAACTATACCCGTACCGGTCGTGAAGGTCGGCGTAGAGGATGTTTTCGGACGCTCCGGTCCGGCGGTCGAGCTTCTCCATATCTATGGTCTTGATGCGGAGAACATAGTCAAAAAAGCAAAGCAGGCGCTTGAGCTCAAGGCTGCCCGCTGAAAACAGACCGAAAGGTTTTCAAATGGCTAAAAAGATGAAGATGGCAGGTGCTCCGGGTGTTACAATTCAGACTGTTGAAACAAGAGATGTTATCAAGAAATTTGAAGCTCCAGGTAGAATTCAGTCTGTTTCAAGAATTGATATTGTAGCAAGGGTAAGTGGATATTTGACAAAATCATACTTTAAAGAAGGTGACGTTGTTAAAAAAGGTCAAGTTCTTTTTGAAATTGAACCTCAAGAGTACCAATTGGCCGCTAATAAGGCCAAAGCTAATTTAGATAATGCGCAAGCTCAGTTAGTTTATTACGAAAAACAATTAACTCGTGCAAAAGAACTTGTAAAACAAGATTATATTGCAAAAGCCAAATATGATGAAGTTTTAGCACAAAGAGACTCTTATAGAGCACAAGTTTCTATGTATAAAAGTGCATATCAAGATGCTTTAAGAAATTTATCTTATACAAAAGTAAAAGCTCCGGTGGATGGTCAAGTTGGTATGATTAAGCTTACTGTAGGTAACTATGTAACTGCTCAAAGTGGAGCGTTAACAACGTTAAACAGTGTTGATCCAATTTATGTAACATTCCCGCTTGATGCTAAAAATTACACAGAATTATTGAGAATTGATAAAACTGCTTCAGTAAATCGTAATGTTGACTTGTATTTTTCAACAGGAGCAAAATACGACTTTAGCGGTATTCAAAACTTCCATGATAACAATGTCGATCCAACAACAGGTTCTATTCTAATGCGTGCGACATTCCCTAATCCTAAGGGTATGCTAATTAACGGTAACTACGCAACAGTTTATATTTATTCAAAAGAAAAAGAAAATGTTCCTGTAGTTCCTCAAATCGCAGTATTGGAAAATCCTCAATATAAATATGTATACAAAATTGATGACAAAGGACTTCCTCAAATTCAACAAATCGAAACTTTCGGTCAAGATGGTAAAGATTGGGTTGTTAAATCAGGCTTAAAAGCTGGTGACAAGGTTATTGTTTTAGGTATACAAGGTGTAATTCCATCAAGACCTGTTAGAGAATTAACTCAAGAAGAAATCAATGCTATTGATGCTTCAGCAAAAGCAAAGAAAGAAAGTAACTCTAAAAAATAATTAGGTAATATAAAATGGCAGAATATAACGAAAAAGATATAAACTTATTCATTAAACGACCAAAATTTGCGATTGTAATTTCACTTGCTATCGTTTTGGCTGGTTTAATTATGATGTGCGGATTGCCACTTGAAGATTATCCGTCAATTACACCTCCACAAGTTGTAGTAAGTGCGACTTATACAGGTGCAAGTGCTGACGTTGTAAGAGATACAATTGCTGCTCCTATTGAAGCTCAATTGAACGGTGTTGAAGATATGATTTATATGTCCTCAACTTCACAAAACGGTTCTTATGAATTAAGGGTATTTTTTGAAGTTGGTACAGATCCTGATATGGCGGTAATTAACGTAAATAACCGTCTACAATTGGTAACACCTCGTTTGCCGAGTGATGTAAGAAACTATGGGTTAACTGTACGTAAAAGAACCGATGGTCCGGGTATCTTGATGATTGCCGTAAATTCACCAACAAACGCATTTGATACATTGTATATTACAAACTATGCCTCAATTTATATCAAAGATGAATTGGCTCGTATTAAAGGTGTATCAAGTGTTAACGTATATGGTGCAGCAGAATACTCAATGCGTATATGGTTAGATCCGGTAAAGATGGCTAACTACAAGATTTCAGCAACGGAAGTTAAAAATGCCATTATGGCGCAAAATACACAGGTTGCCGTTGGTGACTTAGGTGCTGAACCTTTAAAAGATACGCATGACGTTAAATTTACATTGAGAACAAAAGGTCGTTTGTCTTCTGCAAGTGAATTTGAAAACATTGTTGTTTATTCAAATCCTGATGGTTCAAACGTAAAATTAAAAGATATTGCAAGAGTTGAATTGGGTGCTGAATCTTATTGGGGCGACTCTTTTATCGGTGGTAAACGTTCTTCTCTTATAGTAATCAGACAATTACCGGAAGCAAACTCTATTGATTTGGCTAAAAAATGTGCTAAACGTATGGAGGAATTGAGTAAAGGTTTCCCAAAAGGCTTAGAATACCACATTGAACACGATGAAACTGAATTTGTACAAGAATCTATTAAAGAGGTAGAAAATGCGATTGGCTTGGCTATTTTGCTTGTTGCCTTGGTAACATACTTCTTCTTAGGTTCAAAACGTGCTGCATTTATTCCATTGTGTGCGATTCCGGTGTCATTAGTCGGCGTATTTATTTTCGTAGCAATGCTTGGTTTTTCAATAAACTTGTTAATGTTGTTTGGTTTGGTACTTGCCGTAGGTCTTGTAGTAGATGATGCGATTGTAGTACTGGAAAACGCACAAAGACATATTCAGGCGGGTAAAAATCCTAGAGAAGCAACAATTATTACAATGTATGAGGTTACAAGTCCCGTAATTGCAACATCGTTAGTATTGATGGCGGTATTTGTGCCGGTATGCTTTATGCCGGGGGTAAACGGTAGAATGTATCAACAATTTGCCGTTTGTATTGCTTGTTCTATGGGCTTGTCAACGTTGGTTGCTTTGTCATTAGCACCTGCTTTATGTTCGACTATTTTGAAAGAACATGACGATGAAAAAGTTCCTGAAATTATTAAAAAGTTTGATAATTGGTTTAACGGAGTTCGTGATACATACTTAAAAGCGGCTCATTACTTTGTAGAATCACCAAAAAGAACAATGGTAACTTTGGGAGTTCTTACTTTAATGGCTGTAATTATGGGTAACGTAATTCCAACCGGTTTTATTCCGACTGAAGATAAAGGTGCGGTAATGGTTCAAGTTCAATTACCGGACGGTGTTTCTACGGTCAGAACAAAACAAATTGCGGTTCAAATCGAAGATAAGATCAAAGTTATGGACGGTGTTCGTCAAACAATCAATATCATTGGTTTTTCAGGTGAAAATACAGCATTTATTGTTGTTCAATTAAAACCTTGGAGCCAAAGAAGAAAACCTTCACAACAAATGGATGCAATCATTGGCAAAATTAGGGCTCAATTCTCTAATTATCCGGCTGCAAGAGTTGTTGCGTTTTCACCAACTCCAATCCCTGGTATGGGTATTTTTGGTGGTTTTGAATATCAATTACTTGATAAGGGTGACAGAACTCCTCAAGAATTGTATGATGAAGCTCAAAAATTGATTGCCGCTGCAAATTCAAATAAAAATTTAACTTCAGTATTTACAACATATACTGCTACATTGCCACAAATCATTGTAAAAGTTGATGAAGAACAAGCAATGGCTCAAAAAGTTTCAATTAGTGAACTTTATACTACAATGTCAGCCGTTTATGGGCAAACATACGTAAATGACTTTAACAAATTTGGTCGTGTATACCGTGTTATGTTGCAAGCTGATGCTGATTTCCGTTCTAAAGAGGCGGATTTAAAACGATTGTTTATCAAGAATACAGAAGGTAAAATGGTTCCATTGTCATCAATGGTTAAATTTGAACCAATTGTAGGACCTTACAGTTTGACAAGATTTAATATGTACAATGCCGTAACTATCAATGGTAACGGTGCGGGTAGTGTTTCATCTGGTCAAGCAATGAAAGAAATGGCAAAAGTTTCAGATGAAGTATTACCTCAAGATATGGGCTTTGCTTGGTCTGGAAGTTCATTGCAAGAACAAGAATCAACAGGACAAATTGTTGTAATTTTGGTATTGTCACTAACATTCGTATATTTATTCTTAGTAGCGCTTTACGAAAGTTGGACATTACCGATTGCCGTAATGTTAATTGCTCCGGTTTCTTTGATTGGTGCGTTATTTGCTCAATATGTAGCGGGATATTCTTTAGACTTGTACTGTCAAATTGGTTTAATTATGTTAATTGGTTTAAGTACAAAACAAGCTATTTTAATTATTGAGTTTGCTAAAGATGCATACGAAAAGAATGGAGGAGATGAAGTTGCAGCAGCAATGGAGGCAGCTAAATTAAGATTTAGAGCTGTAATGATGACAAATATTGCATTCATTTTAGGCGTGTTGCCGTTGGTATTTGCATTTGGTGCAGGTGCTGTAAGCAGACACTCAGTTGGTATGACAGTATTTGGCGGTATGATGGCTGTAGCGTTCATTGGTACATTATTAGTTCCTGGATTCTTCGTTTGTATCCAAAGAATGAAAAAGAATTCAAGAAGTGTATTAAAAGACGATTCAAAAATGAAACAACTTTTGGACAGTATTAAATCGTTTTTACACGATGGATTAGAAAAAATAAAAAATGCAGGTAAATAAAATGTATAAAAAATTATTTTCATTAATTTTAATATGTTTATTAACAACAGCAAACCTTGCGCTTGCCGGTGAAGTTTCTGTTATTGATAATAAACAGGCAAAGACAGATGAATTAAGTGAAATTGGTAATAAAATTATTACATCAGAATATCCTGATGCGGATAAAATATCACCACAAATTGAAGATATAAAAAAAATAAGTGATACAAAAGTAATTGAAGGTTCTGTTGAAAAGACTATTGATATCACATTAGAGGATTGTATTAAGTTTGCACTGGGTAATAATCCTAGAATTCGTGCTGCAATTGAAGAAATTTCAGCTTCAGATGCAAGAATTAAGCAAGCTTGGTCAAGTTATTTTCCTAACTTAAATTGGACAACAAACGGTTCTAAAAACAAGAATTTGTTATTTTCTGATGCTATTGGTGCTAAAGATGCAACATATACTTTGTATTATTTAGGTCAAATTTCTGTAAGTCAAATGATTTATGACTTTGGTGTTACTCAAAATCAAGTTACAATAAAAAAATTGGCTTATAAATCAGCGCAAGAAACATTAACAAGTGTAGTTAATGAAGTTATTATGCAAACAAAGAATGCATATTATGCTCTATTATTAGCATATGACGATAAAAAAGTAAAAGAAGATAATGTTAATAAGTTCGAACTATTCTATAATCAAGCAAGAGCTTATTATGAAATTGGTACAAATCCAAAAGTTGACGTAACTATTGCTGAAGTAAACTTGAGTAATGCAAAGTTGCAATTAATTCAAGCCGATAACCAAGTTGATGTTGCAATGGCAAATTTGAATAACGTTATGGGTTTGCCATATATGACAAAATTCAATGTTCAAGAACGATTGAAATATGCTGATTGTGATATAACTTTAGAAGAAGCAATGAGCATTGCTGATGAATCAAGACCGGATTTGAAAGTTGCAAAATTGCAAGTAGAACAAGCTCGTCAACAATTAAAATTGATGAAAAAACAATATTTACCAAAAATTACAGCGCAAGGTTCATATGCAATTGGTGGTGCTCAACCAACTAAATCTTATGGTTATTCATTCGGTGGATATTTAGATTTTCCAACAGTTAACGGTATGTTGATTAACCAACAAATTAAAGAAGCTAAGGCGAATTATTCAAAACAAATGGCTAATGCTACAAGTACTGAAAATGATATTCGTTTAGAAATTCAAAAGGCGTATTTATCACTTGTTGAAAAGAAAAATCAAATTCCTGTAGCGTTTTTGGGTATGAAACAAGCAAAAGAAAACTATGACATTTCATTCGGACGTTATAAGGTTGGAGAAGCAAGTCCAACAGAATTGAAAGATGCTCAAGTTTCATATTTGAACTCGCAAATTTCATATTATAATGCGTTATACCAATTTAACTCAGCAAAAGCAGGTTTAGAAAAAGCAATTGGTAAGAATATTATGTTTGGGGAAGAGGTTGTTGATTTAACTCCGTAAAGGCAGTATCAACAATTTCTTTTATGTCAAACTCTATAGGCTCGTGTTTTTCACTAGTCAAATGAATTAAGTATTCAATGTTACCACAAGGTCCTTTTATTGCAGAATGTGTTAGATTTAAAACAGTATAATCCAGAGATTTTGAGCATTCAATAACACTGGTTATAACGCTGTAATGCGTGTTTTTGTTTCTAATAACACCACCTTTTTCTACCAATTCTTTGCCTGCTTCAAATTGAGGCTTTATTAAACATATTAATTCTTGTTTTTCAGCTAAAAGTTTTTTAAAATTTGGCAAAACTTTTTCTAAAGAAATAAATGATACATCACAAACTAAAAGGTCTGCGATAGGTTCATTTTCTGCATAGATATCTTTTCTTGAGCAAATTTTAAGGTTTGTTTTTTCTATTGTTTTAACTCGTTCATCACTTCTTATTTTCCAATCCAGTTGACCATAGCCAACATCAACGGCGTAAACGAATTTTGCACCATTTTGAAGTAAACAATCTGTAAAACCTCCGGTTGAAGCGCCGGCATCAAGACAAATTCTGTCTTTTATAATTACGTCAAATGTTTTCAATGCTTTTTCTAATTTAAAACCGCCTCTAGATACGTAAGGCATTGATTTTACACGAATTTCGTACTCTTTTTGAGCATTTATTTGAAATCCGGCTTTGGTGATTCTTTCATCGTTAATTAAAACATCACCCGCTAAAATAGAGGCTGCTGCTTTGCTTTTGTTTTCAAAATAACCTAAGCCAACAAGGTATTTGTCTAATCTTTCTTTTTTCAAATTCGGAAAACCTTTTCTGCATTTTTAGTTGTAACATTTGTAACATTTTGCAATGATGTTTCTTTTAAATCGGCAATTTCTTGTGCAATATATGGAATGTATTTGGGTTCGTTTATTTTGCCTCTGAAAGGAACAGGTGCAAGATATGGAGCATCTGTTTCAAGCATAAGATGTTCAAGTGGAATTTCTTTAGCAACTTCTTTCATTTTTTTTGCATTTTTGAAGGTTACAACTCCACCTAATGACAAATACCAACCTTCTTTAATACATTCTTTTGCAAATTCTACACTTCCTGAAAAGCAATGTAAAATAATATCTGAACCTTTGTTGTATTCTTTTAAAATATCAAAAGTATCTTTGTGTGCTTCTCTATCGTGAACATCAATTGGTAAATTTAATTCATTGGCAAGTTGAATTTGTTTCATAAAGATCTCTTTTTGAAGATCTACAAAAGAGGTGTCCCAATAGTAATCAAGACCAATTTCACCAATTGCAACAACTTTTTTGTTATTTTTAGCCAAATTTATAATTTTTTCGTAAGTTTTGTCATCCCAAGTTTTTGCTTCTTCCGGAAAAACACCAAGCATACAAAAAATATTTTCGTGATTATTGCAAATTTCAATTTTGCTTTCAAAATCTTGCTCATTTACGGCAGGCATAATTATTTTTTTTACGTTAACTTCATTCGCAGATTTTATTATTTCATCAAGCGAAATATCTTCAATCATATCAATATGTGAGTGTGTATCGATAAAATAATTTTCCATAAAATGATTATAACATGATTTTATATTAATGCTAAAATATTTATATGGGATTAACGTTCGAGGAAGCACTATCACAAATTAAAAGTCAGATGGATATTGTTGATATCATATCTGAAGAAATAGTATTGAAGAAAAAAGGTTCAAATTATTGGGGCTTGTGTCCTTTTCATGGTGAAAAAACTCCATCATTTTCAGTTAATGCTCAAAGAGGATTTTTTAAATGTTTTGGTTGTGGTGTCGGCGGTGATGCAATTACTTTCTTGATGAAGATCCATAACTGGGATTATATGCAAACTATTAAATATTTGGCGGAACGTTATCACGTCGAATTGCCCGAATATAGCAGTGATGGTGGCAAACATAAAGAAGAACGAGCTTTAATGACTGAGGCTTGTAAGAAGGCAGTTGAATTCTATCAAGATATATTGTTGAGTTCTCCGACAGATAACATAGCAGTAAAATATTTAAACAACCGTGATATCACACCAGCAATAATTTCAAAGTTTTCTTTAGGTTTATCCTTAAAAGAACCAAATATGCTTTATCACAAATTGAAGCGTGATTATGATGATTCAATTTTAGAAAAAGCCGGATTAATTTTAAAATCTAATCAAGGACGCTATTTAGACAGATTTAGAAACCGAATAATTATCCCAATCCAAAATGAACAAGGAGAATATATTGCATTTGGTGCAAGAGCAATTGAAGAAGGTCAAAATCCGAAATATTTAAACTCTTCAGATTCTCCGATTTATAACAAGAGTAAGATTTTGTACGGATTGTACACGGCAAAAGAAGCAATTAAACAAGAAGACTCTGTTGTAATAATGGAAGGCTATTTTGATGTAATTTCAGCGCAAGCACACGGAATTCATAATGCAATAGCATCTTGCGGAACTTCAATGACACTGGAACACGTTAAAATGCTTTCAAAATATACAAAAAGCAGAAGAATTTATCTTTCTTTTGACACAGATTTAGCAGGACAAAATGCCACTAAACGTGGAGGAGAATTGATTAAATCTGCATTTAGCGGATTAGGAAATATAAAACAATTTGATGAATCACATATTTCAACAAATGAAGATAAATATGCTTGTGAAATCAGAGTTGTTTCTCCGCCGGAGGGTAAGGATCCTGATGAATTTATCAGAAGTTCAGGTGCAGAAGCCTTCAAGTCATATATTGAACATGCTCCGCTATTGTTGGATTTTGAGTTAAATCAACTGTTAAAACGAAAAAATGAAGTTTCAACACCTCAAGAAAAATCAGAATTAGTGAAAGAAATTATTCCGATTTTGAATGATGTACAAAATCCGATTATTCAATCAGAATACGTAAAAATAGTTGCAACAGCGCTATCATTGGATGACAAAGCTCTTCAACAGGATGTAAGAAAAGCAAGTAGGGCAGATTTTATTATTCCTGAAGTTTCGTCTGTCAATGTAACAAAATCTTTACCAATAGAAGAAATAGCGCAAAAAAATCTACTTAGCTTGTTTTTAATAAATACAAGCCCATATTCTATGGGTATGATTTCAGAAAGAATAAAAAGTGTAAATTTTACAAATAAAACGTTAATAATTGTAAAAGATACAATTGACAAATTAATCAATACCGTAAATAATGTTAGTGACTTAACGGATAAATTATACATAGAGTTCTCTCAAAATCAAGAAATTAAAACCCTAATTACAGATTTGATTTGTATATCAGAAACATTTAACAATTTAAAAGAAAAAGAGTTTGATGCAATTATTAGGGAAAATATTGAAACTCTGGAAAAATGCAAGCTGAATGAAGAACATATGCAGATGAAGAAGTTATATCAGGAAGCGAATGATGATGAAACTGAGTCATTAAAGGTGCAGATGCAACTCAGAGATAAAATAAAAAAATTAAGAACTGGAGATAATGAATGACAAAGAAAAGACAAGCAAGTTCAATAGTTAATATTATGGAAGAAGAAAATATGGACATATTGGATATTGATTCTGAAAAAGATGTTGACGATGCAGGCGAAGAATCTTACATGAACGTAGATATAAGCACTGATAATATTGAGGATATTGTTTCTGTCGGTAAAATCGAATCAAAATCACCATACGAAGATGTATATTTGATGGATTCACCGGAAGAAAAGGCTGATGATTTGGAAGTTCCAAAAGGTGTTGCCGTAGATGATCCGGTACGTTTATATTTAAGAGAAATCGGGCGTATCAAATTATTATCAGCAAATGAAGAAATTGAATTGGCTAGAGCTATCATTCAAGGTGGTACTCCTGGGGCTATCGCAAAAAGAAAATTGGTTCAAGCAAACTTAAGATTAGTTGTAAGTATTGCTAAAAAATATGTTGGTCGTGGCATGTTGTTCTTAGACTTGATTCAAGAAGGTAACTTGGGTTTAATCAGAGCTGCTGAAAAATTCGACCATGAAAGAGGTTTCAAATTCTCTACTTATGCAACTTGGTGGATTAGACAAGCAATTACACGTGCAATTGCAGACCAAGCAAGAACAATCCGTATTCCTGTTCATATGGTAGAAACAATCAATAAACTTAAAAAGGTTACAAGAAGACTTGCTCAAGAGTATTCTCGTAAACCGACAGAAGAAGAATTGGCAATGGAAATGAACGTTTCTATTTCAAAACTTAGAGAAATCATTAAAATTGCGCAAGAACCATTATCATTGGAAACTCCAATTGGTAAGGAAGAGGATTCTCGTTTAGGTGACTTTATTGAAGATAAAGAAGCTGATGCTCCAATCAAAACAGTTGCTTCAGACTTGTTAAGAGAAGACTTGGCAGAAGTTTTATGTACATTATCACCAAGAGAAAGAGATGTTCTTAGATTACGTTTTGGTATGGATGACGGTCGTCAAAGAACTTTGGAAGAAGTTGGACAATTGTTCGGTGTAACTCGTGAACGTATCAGACAAATTGAAGCTAAGGCTCTTAGAAAATTAAGACATCCAAACAGAAGCAAACGCTTAAGAGAATATGTTGAAAGTTAGAAAAAGATATGAAAAGGCATAATTTAAAATATGCCTTTTTTCTTGACTGAAATCTATATAGAGAGTAAACTTTTATATAATGAATGGAAAAAATGTTCAACGAAATCAAATAATAATCTTGCTTGTCTTGTTGGTAATTATTTCAATTGCCAATTATGTAAATTATTATGCGCCAAAACGAGTAAAAGTTATGGAAGATTTTTCGGAACTTAACGATTCCGAAAAACAATACTATGTTTCTCATCACAAGTTTGTAAAAATTTCAGAGGATGCAACTTTTGACGAAAACGGTGATTTGATTGCCCAAAATATGTCTAAGGATGATATTATTAATGGTGCCAATTATCTGAAATATGCAGTTACACCGGAGGGTAAAATTGCTCGATGGAATAAGAAAGAATTAACTTATTATGTAATTGATCCGGAAAATCTTTATGACAAGTTTGTTAGTAAGGCGATAAATACATACAATCAATTATTTAAAGGCTATTTTAAAATTACCAAAACTGATGCTAAAAATAAGGCGGATATTATTTTAACCTTTAAACAAGAGTTTGACTCAAATGAAAGGTCAAACGAAAAATTTATGCTTGGACTAACAAACCTTTACTACTCTGATGATGACAATAGTATAACAATGGCTAAAGTGACCATCTTGTATAAATATCAAAATCAAAAAGAATATGTTTCAGGCAACAAGATGTACAATGTTATTTTGCATGAATTAGGTCATGCAATGGGTATTTCCGGTCACAGTGACAAGCCAGAAGATATTATGTTTCCATTGTTAAATAATTCTGATGGTATTTTGTCACAAAGAGATAGAGTTACGATGAAGATGTTGTACTCTAACAATGCAAAAGTTATTAAAAAACAAATAAAAAATGCTAGACGAGCAAAAATTGCAGAGGCAAAGAAATCGGTAAAAAATGCTTCCGGTGTAGATGAAACTCTAAGTTTGGTCAATTTGGCACAAACATATTACGAAAACGGACAAAAAGAAAAAGCTTTAGATACTTATAAAAAAGCAATAGAAAAAGATTCAAAAAATCCTAATATATACAAATCTATGGGCGAATGTTACTACTTCTCTCAAAAGTATGATCAAGCATTAAAATATTTTGTGCAATCTTACAATTTGACAACAAATGATTCTGATAAACCTGAGTTGTTAAATATGATAGGTGTAGCATATGCAAAAATGAGCGATTTTGAAAATGCATACAAATACTTTAAAATGTCATATGATGCAGATGAAAATAATTATGAAGTCTTGCAAAATTTGGTTGCATCTTGTATGAAAACCAACAGAAAACAAGAAATACAAATGTTGATAAATAAATATATAAGCAAAGGTAATTCGATAAATGATGATACCTTTATGTTAAAAGCTCGCTCTTGGGCAAAA
>URRM01000047.1 GCA_900550295.1 uncultured bacterium | reverse complement strand
CCTTAATTTTATTTAAACCTTCTGATAAACAAATCAAATGAATTAATCAAAAATTCTATAACATCATCGATTCGGAGTTTTGACTTTCCTTTTACTCTATCGATAAAATCAATAGGTATTTCATATGTTTTTGCTCCAAGTTTTATGCATTCAAAAAGGATGTTCATTTGGAAGGCATAACCTTTTACGTTTAGATGCTCTAAATCTATTTGCTTTATAAAGTCTGCTCTAATTGCTCTAAAGCCAGATGTGCAATCTTTAACTTGCATTAATCCTGCGACAAAACGAGCAAATATATTTCCATATTTGCTGTTCATTTTTCTAATGAATGGCCAATCTGTAGGTATAGAACCTCCTTTTATGTATCTTGAACCAATTACAAAATCATAGCCTTTGTTGATTGGAGGCAATATCTCTCTTAATTTTTCAGGAGTATGTGAAAAATCTGAATCCATTTCAATTAAAACTTCTGCATTCAAGTTATCAATTGCATATTTAAAGCCTGCTCTATATGCTTTACCAAGACCACGGGTATTGTTTTCTAATAAATAAATATTCGGGTTTGATTCTTGCATTTTTTTTACAATATTTGCAGTCCCATCGGGAGAATTATCATCAACAATAAGTGTGTTGATTTCAAAGCCTTCTATTTGTGGAATTACTTTAAATACTTCATTTAAAAAATCTTTGATATTCTCTGCTTCATTGTAAGTTGGTAAAACTATAGTAACTTTCATAATAAATCCTTATAAAATACAGAGTAATCCATAAGCCGTGTTCTGTTTTAGATAATTATCTGTCTGGGAATGCGATTGCTCGCAAGCTCTAGCGATTTGTCTGAAGTTGGCGGACAGCCTTTGTAACCTTCAAGTTAATCTTGCATTCGACTGGGGTTTACCTAGCCAATAACTCTCGTTATTGCTGGTGAAGCTCTTAACTCACCGTTGCACCATCGCCTGTGATATAAATCCATCGGCAGTTTCGTTCATTGTAAGTCTTAAACCTTATAAGCGGAACGAGTTCATTTCTGTGGCACTTTCCACCGACTCACGCCGTCCAGAGTTTCTCTGGCAGTCTGTCCTTGAATGCACGGACTTTCCTCACATTTCTGCGCAATTATCCGATTACTCTGTTCCTAAATTTTAGCATAAAAATAAAATGTTAAAAAATGCGAACTTATTTGTGATAAGTTTCTCCCTTTATTATTTTAAAAGCCCTATATATTTGTTCTACTAAAATTAATCTTGCAAAGTTGTGTAAAAATGTCATTTTAGAAAGGCTTAACTTGTAATCGGCACGATATGAAACTTTTTCTGAAATTCCGTGAGAAGAACCAATTACGAATACAAGTTCATTTGTACCGGAATTTGCGATAGCGTTAATTTGTTCTGCAAAGTCTTCAGATGATAGCATTTTACCTTCAATTTCCATTGTTATAACAAAAGAAGAAGGTTTTATGAATGATAAAATCTTTTCAGCTTCCATATCAAGACTTCTTTTTATTAAATTGTCGTCTTTGACTTCTACAGGTTTTATTTCAATAACTTCAATAGGGCAATATGGTGAAATTCTTTTTAAGAATTCATCAACACCGACTTTCAAGTATGATTCATTAACTTTTCCTAATGCTATAATTTTAATTTTCATTGTTTAGATATATAGATTGCGATGGGAACGCAAAATCTATCCCTTCTTTTCTGTATTGTGTAATAATTTCAGTAAGTACGTTTTCTCTAACTCTTCGGAAATTGTCTATATCACCGTACTTTATGTATGCTGTAAATTCAATATCAATTGAACTTGCACTTAGTTCTTTTAAGAAAACTTTGTTATTTTCTGTAATATCATCGTTTGAATTTAAAATATCTTTTATTATTTGGATAGCTCTTTGAATTTTTTCGTCACTTGTATCGTAAGTTATACCAATTGTTGCTCCAATGCGACGTTCCTTAATTGCTGAAATATTAGTGACAAGAGCATTTGCAACGATGTTATTTGGTAATGTAATTATAGAGTTATCAATAGTTCTTATTTTTGTAGAGCGAAGTGTGATGTCAATAACAGTACCTTCAATGTTGTCAATAATAACATAATCACCTAAGTCAAATATTTTGTCGTAAAGAACTGCAAATGAACCAAAAATGTTGGCGATAGATTCCTTTGCTGCAAAGCTGACAGCCATACCGATGATACCAAAACCGGCAACAAGAGATGTTATTGAGTAGCCATGCGCTTGCATAACAGAGGCTGCGATGATTAACATAACAACTGTTTTTGCTATTTTACTTAAAATAGGACAAAAACTTAGTAGCCTTGCACTGTTTTCGTGTCTTTTTCTAATATTTTCTCTAATTTTTTTATCAAAGAAATCAATAATTTTAATCGATGCAATGATGACAATTATTATAATTACTATTTCAATAAGTGTATTGATGTTAGTTTTAATAAATTCCATAGTTTATTCCTTTAAACTTATTTTATCATAAAGTAACTTTTATATTGATTTTTTATGAATTTTATTATAAAATGAACTTACAAATAAACAGACTCTTGCGGAAGTAACTCAATGGCTAGAGTCCCTGCCTTCCAAGCAGGTTGTTGCGAGTTCGAGTCTCGTCTTCCGCTCCATTTAAAAGACTTACATTATTGTAAGTCTTTTTATTGTTTTATTGATCTTTTGGTCTATCCTAAGTTAAATCCATTGATTGATGTCATGACATGCAAAAACATATAAACTAATAATGTCAGAAGAAAGACATCAAAACGTGTTAATGAATAACAAGGGGTGGAATTGTGAAACGTTTAATCACTACATTAATGATATTAGTTGTAACTGCAATGAGTGCAAATGCAGCCAATGAAGAAAAAATGAATGTGTTGAATTCTATTGAAATTGATTCATTGAAAGATACATACACAATTACTTTGGATACTAAATCTGAAGTAAATATGAAACGTACAATTCAGTCTGCAAATAATATGATTTTGACTTTGAAAAACATTAAACCTTCAAAATCATTAAACACAATTTATAAAAACGCTGCAGAAGTTGATAGTGTAATGGTTGAACCTGTAGGTGATAATTCATTAAATATTATTATACAAGCAAATAATATTTCAAATTCAGCGGTAACTTTTAATACAGAAGAAGCAACATTGGAAGCTACAAATAATAAATCTGTATTGGATGGAACTTCTGCAAAAAAATCAAATAAAAAACATTCAAATAAAGATAAAATAGTTTTATCAGCGCCGGTAGATGCGTATGCACCTGTTTATCAAGAAGAATTTGATGAAGAAGATATGGATAATGAAAATCCTGTATCTGGAATTTTTGCAATGATAAAGAACTTTTTAGGTCAAGGTAATATTTCAAATATTGTATCTACAGGCTTAATCGGTATAATTTTATTTTGCGGTATTAAATTATTCAAAAAAGAAGAACCTGAAACAGCAATTGGCTTAGCACAAAGCTTAAAAGACAGAGAATTAAGCTTGTATAAAGATATGTCAATGAGAGGTGGTGTTGTAGGACCTATGTCTTTAGAAAGACCACAAGAGTCATTGGCAATTCCAAGACCGCAATTAACAAAACAACCGGTTGCTCCTCAGGTTGCTAAACCATCAGTAAACTCAAAAGCGGGTTATGGCATGAGAGCTTACCAAGCAAGTACAAAAAATCCATATATGTCATCAGATATTATGATGCAAAGATTATCAGCATCGGCTCAAAATGCTCAATCAGTTGCACCACAACCAAAGATGATGTCAACTGTAGGTTCAAGAGTTAACCAAAACCGTATGAACTTGGGAATTAATAGACCTGTTCAAAACATGTCTGCTCCTGTAGCTAAAGCTTCAAACATTGATAGTATGAAGTTTTTAGAATCTATGACACAAATTTATGAAAAGAATGGACGTACAGACTTAGCACAAGGTCTAAAAGCAGGTATGTTAAAAGCAAAATCTAACGTGTAAACACAGTAATAATTTTAATAAACACATGACAACATTAACACATGGAGCATAAATAATGCTCCTTTTTATTTTACTTTGTTCTGTTTGTAACAAAATGTTAACATGAGCTTAAAAGGTCTAAAGTTCATGTAACGTAGTGCCGACATGACATGTGTAGGTATTGTGTATATGAAAAAAAGGATGTGCATTATGTCAACAAATCCATTTGATAAAATTAAATCAAGATTAGACAATCCAAGTTCAGCAAATGCTGGTGGTATAAGTAGCTCTGGTTCTGCTTATAGAACACGTCTTTCAAATATAACAAACCAATATGACGAAGCAACATCTATCTTTAATAATAGCTATTCAAACTTAAAAGCTAGTGCTGAAGCAGAAGTTAAAGCTGTTAATGATAGATTGAAAAAACAACAACGTACACAAGCAATTCTTGGTACATTGACTTCATTGGCAACATTAGCACCTAAAGCTATGAGTTTTGTAAATTCTATCAAAGCTTGTAAGGCCGCAAGTTCAAATTCAAAAACAACACCTCGAGAAAAACAAAACCAACTTCAACAATTTACTCAACAACTAAATGAAGCAAAATCAAAATTATCAAGTTCAGAAGCTGAGGTTAAAAAATTAGATTCAGAAATTGCAGACTTAAAAGCAATTGTAAATGACAGTAAAGCTGCTGTAGAAGCTCAAAAGAAAGTTTATACAAAGACAGATGAATTAAATAAATTAGAAGGCTTAGACGACAGTACGGATGAAACTTTGAAAGGCTTAACTCAAAATATCGAAACACAAAACGGTATAAAAACAGAAGGCGAAAATGAAAAGAATTCAGCAAACGAAGAATTATTTGCTGCAAATGCAGAATTAAAACAAGCTGAAGCAATGCCAATGACTGTAAAAAAACAAACCGGAACTGATCCGACTACCGGTGCTCCTATTTATACAGAAGTTGAAAATACTGCACGTAAAGAAGCTATAAAAGCAGCTCAAGATAAAATTGCAGCTGCCAAGGAAAAAGTTAAAGCTGCAGAAGATAAAATTAATAAAGCTGAAACTGAAATTAAACAATTAGAAGCACAAAAAACAGAAAGAAAAAATGAAATAGCAACTCAAATAGAAGCTAAAAAACAAGAGTTGAATGCAGCTAAAGAAGAAAATGCAAAAGTAGCAAGTGCAGCAACAACTTTAAAAGAAAAAGAAACAGAAAGAAAGAATAAAGATGCTGAAAGAGCAAGATTGAGCGGCGAAGTAACTCAATTTGAAACAGCAATTGCAGAATTAAAGAAAGCAGCAAATGCCCCTTCAACACAACAAAATGAAAATGAAGATCCAAAGAAAAAGAAACAAGCTTAATAAAAAATATACATAACAAAATCGCCGAGTGTTAACAATTGTTAACACTCGACGATTTTTATTAAAGGTTTTATTATATTATACCGACATGCATGGTGTATGATAACATGTGTATGATGAAATAGGAGTAAAGCTTATGACAAGTAGATATGATTTAAAATTGAACCAATCGAATGAATCTTATAGTAATTTTAAGGCAACAACAGGTCTTTCTTATAAAGAAACAACAATAAACGGATTATATAAATCTGCAAAAACTACAGTTCAAGAAACGACGGATGAAGTAGAAAGATCAACGACTTCTACATCTACTAAAAGTGCAAAGACTGCGCAAACTATAGCAATGAGTTTAGCGGCACTTACAGCTTTAGCTCCTGTTGCAACAACAATTATCGGTTCAAAAGGTACAAAAGTAGCAGCCGGTACAAATGTTGATGCTAATTTAAAAGCTTTTCAAGAAGATGGTTCTAAATCAAATAGAAAAACTTTAGAAAAAGATTTGGTAGCATTAAGAAGCCAAAGAGATCAATTAGAAAGTTCAATTGAAGCTAAAAATAATCAAATCGCTGAATTAGATAGTAAAATGAAATCAGAAACAACAGATGGTAAAATAAAAGCCGATACTCAACAACAAATTGCTGATATAGATAAAGAATTGTCTGGTGCTGATAAAGCACAAGGCTATGGTAAAACTTTAGCTGACATTGAAGCAAAACAAGGTGAAATTTCAGGTGTTGATACTAACATTAAAACCATTGAAGGTCAGAATGCAGAAACTGTAAAAAACAGAGAAATAGCTCAAGCTGAAAAAGACACAGCGTCAAAAGAATCAGCAAAATTTGCTACTGAAATTAGTAACGGTGAAAGTAAATTACCTGGTTTAAAATCTACTTTATCAACTGCAGAAGGCAACCTAAAAGCTGCTAAAAAAACTGATAAAGAAGGTAAAGTTGATTCTGCAAAAGTTTCAGAATGGCAAAATAAAGTAAATAATGCAAAAACAGAATTAGAAAATAAAGAAAAAGAAATATCTAAAGCTAAAGAAAACAAAAAAGCTCAAGATAAAATTGTTAAAACAAAAACTAAAGAAATTGATGGCTACAACAAATCAATGACAGGTGGTAAGACAAATGTTAAAGAATTGTTGACAAAAAAAGAACAATTAACTGCTGAAGAAAAAGCATTGCAAGATTCTGCAAGTTCTCAAAAAGAAACTTTGGTAAATAAAAAAGCTGAATTACAAAAAATATTAGATAAAGGTGTCGTTAATGATTTAGCAGAACAAAAACAAGCATTGGAAGCAGAAATAAAAGACATTAAAGACAATCAACTAAAAGCATTAGATGAAAAAATTGCAACAGTTGAAAAAAGTTTAGATGTAAAATCTTCAAAATCAACAGCAAAAACAAATGCTGATGTAAAAACCGAAAATAAATCTAGTGCTCGGCCTGCAGATAATGTTAAAAAAGAAGATGAAAACGATATGTCTGCTGAATACTTAGATGGTGAAAACAAAAAGTTGTCAAAGGCAGTAGACAAAGGTAATGATAAAACTGGCAATCCTGCGGCTACAAATAAAAATGGTACAGTGGATGCAAAAGTTGATGATGCGGGCAACAATGATAAAAAACCTGATCCACTTGCTGAATTTAATGCAAGAGCAAAGGCTGCAACTGATGCTCAAACTGAAAGAATCAAAAGTGCGAAGGCTCAAACAAAAGCAGACCGACTAGCAACTTGGCAAGATGGAAGAAAAGTAGAAGTTTCTATAGATGGCAATAGCTATTTATCAACATTATCTACCTCAAACGATGGCAAAACAAAAGCATACGAAATTAATGGTAAATATTATCCATTAAATGATGCAGGATTCCCAGATATGGCAAAAGAATTAAAGAAAGAAGACTTTATTAAAAAATAAAATGTAATTCATTTAATAAAAAGTCCCGAGTGTTAAACTCAGGACTTTTTTATATTATAGCGAATTATTAAATCTTATTAGTTGTTGTACAATACATATCTTGCAGCATAACCATTTGGTAATACTTGTTGACCTTTGAATACAACAGAGAATTGGTCAATGATTTGAGCGTTACCATCGTGGCAAACACCGGCAGGGTGAGTGATACCTTTGTTATCAACAGTGTTTGCCGTATCAACATTAGCATCATTATTTACATAACTGTTATTGCTACCTTCTTTCATGTTAGCCATACAGTTTGATAATCTATTAGGTTTTCTCTTACCGTTTACATCTACGATACCAACACAACGACCGTTTCTACCTGCTACGTTGTAGTTTGTACAGTGGTGCATGTTTGTAGGGTTGTATGAAAGAGTCATACCATCAGCAAAGAACAATGTATAGTTTGTAGCAGCCAAATGCATTGCTTGAACTTCTTCATCGTTAGTACCTTTACCTAAAACAGCTCTTACAATGTGCATTTTATCATTCAAAATCTGGTATAATGAATCTTCACCTGTAGCTGTATTTGTAATATCAGCAAAATCAACGTAATTCAATGCAACAGACATTGTTACTGCTTGGTTCA
Organism: uncultured bacterium; assembly: GCA_900550295.1. Lineage (GTDB taxonomy): Bacteria > Cyanobacteriota > Vampirovibrionia > Gastranaerophilales > Gastranaerophilaceae > UBA6984. The sequence goes on along the minus strand of URRM01000047.1, from coordinate 4,651 downwards.
TAGCTGATAAAATCTTTTTGTAAGCTGTCTTCATTTCAGAAGAGTTTGTGTTTGACATCAATGTCGGAATTGTCATAGCAGCAACTACACCAATGATACCTAGTGTAATCAAAACTTCTGCTAAAGTAAAGCCTAAATGTTTTTTCATAATTCGCCTTTCTTTCAGTATTTTGTACATTTTATTACTATAAGTATAACTCTAATCCTATCAGATTCGTATATCTAAGTCAAGCATTTTTAGCTAAATGCGAGCCTTTTTTATAAAAATCATTCAGATAGCGTACTAATATAATACCACAGAATCATATTTTCTAACTCTAAAGTATTAGTTATTCTGAATATTGTTACAAAAGTTCAAATACTGTTTTATTGCTCCAGGTTGGAATTTATTGCTATTGCTGTAATATAACCGGTCGACCAACAGTTTTGTAAATTGAATCCGCCACAATATCCATCAACATCTATTATCTCTCCACATAAATATAATTTGTCTACAAGTCTTGACGACATTGTCTTTGAATTGATTTCTTTTAGTGAAACGCCACCACAGGTTACTGTTTCACCGTTTTTTCTTGTTTTTATTACCTTTATTTTATATTTTCGCATAGTACTATTGACTAATACTTTAGTATTAGATTTTATTTCATAACCTTTTTGAGTTAAATTGATATTTTTTAACATTTCACTTACAAATGCTTTTGGTAAAAATTCTGAAAGTATATTTTTAAGTTCTTTATGTGGATTTTTATCAAACAAATTTTGTAAATCCATGTCTTTATTTACAAAATCTGTAGTGATTTCATAAGGTAATTCTTTTCTTGCATTTATTGATGATAATTCAAATATTGCAGGTCCTGTTATTCCGTCATTTGTAAATAATATGTCGCCTTCGATTTTGTTCTTACCGCTTGTAATTAAACAATTTTGCAAACTTACACCCTGTAACTCTTTAAAATTAGGTTCGGTTACAACTCCTACCAATGACGGTTTCGGCTCAATAATTGTATGTCCTAAGTCACTCAATAACTTGTAATTACTCTTTCCGCCGATTGCAACAACTATTATATCAAAATAATAGCTTGCGTTGGAACTCTTTACCTCAAATCCATTTTCTAATTTTTTTATTGAGATAATTTCTTCTTCTTTAAATTTGCAGTGATGTAACTTTGAAAGTATTGCATTTCTTACATCTTGGGCACTATTTGAGATTGGAAAAATTCTTCCGTTTTCTTGTGTATAGGTTTTTATTCCTATTTTTTCAAAAAAATCTAATGTGTCTTGTGTTCCAAATTGAGAAAAAACAGAATACAGGAATTTTTCACCTCTAGGATAATTTTTTGCCAAATCTTTAAAATTATATTCGGCATGTGCTAAATTACATCTTCCTCCGCCCGTTGGCAAAAGAGTTTTTAGAGGTTTTGATTTATCAAAAAGTGTAATTTCAAATGACTTATCAAGATTGCAAGCTGTCATGCAACCTGCCGGACCACTTCCGATAATTGCAATTTTTTGTCCCATTCTTATACTCTTGTTCCGTATAAATAAACCATTTCCGGATTTTCCAGTTCATCATGCAATTGCATAATAGTTTTCTTCAATGTCGGATGCACAAAATCCGGTGCTAATTCTAACATTGGCACGATGGTAAATGCTCTTTGATGAAATAGTTTATGTGGAATAGTCAAATTTTCTTCATTAACAATTTTGTCGTCGTAAAAAATAATATCGATATCAAGAGTTCTATCGCCGTAGTGACCTTCAATTTCTCTGTTACGACCTAACTGGGCTTCTATTTTGTGGCATGTTTCAAGTAATTCTTGAGGTGTTTTTGATGTTTTAATTTCAATCATTGCATTAACAAACCAGTTGTCAGTATTAACGCCCCAAGGTTCTGATTCGTAAAATGCAGAAGTTCTAATCAAGCTAGTGTCATCAAGTCCGTCAAGAATTGATGTCGCTTGTTGTATATATCCGACTCTGTCGCCTTTGTTTGAACCTAAACTTAAATATACTATTGCCATACCCTCATTCTTAAACGAAAATCTACTTTTGTCAATCGTTTTTTTATGTGATAAAATTAAGGCATGAAAAAGACAGTTATCGCATATTTACACACCCACTGGGACCGAGAGTGGTACAGAGAATACGAAGTATTTAGAATACGACTGTTGAGAGTTTTTGACAATGTTTTAAATTTATTGGAAACTCAAAAAATTCCTTGTTTTTACTTCGACGGACAAACAGCTGCACTCCAAGATTACTTAGAAATCCGCCCTGAAAAGTTAGATTTGATAAAGCAACTTATTGCGCAAAAACGTTTATTTATCGGACCTTTTTATACTCTTGTTGATGAATTTTTAACTGATAAAAATTCCTTTGAACACAATTTAAAAATGGGATTGGAATACTCTCGTTCATTAGGTTGTACAGATTTTATCGGCTACCCTGCAGATACTTTTGGACATTCAAAACAAGTTACAAAAGTTTTTAACGATTTCGGTATAGAAAAATGTTTGGTTTGGCGTGGTTGCGGTGATTTTCCTGCAGAATTTAAATTCTGTGGTATTGATACTGTAAATTTAGTACGTGGTTACTTTATGGACTTTTTCTCTGCTCCTTTTGATATAGACAAAAAAGCTCAATGCATAAAAGACAATTTAGACAAAATTGCAGAAAAATCAGGTGATGTTTTACTTTTACCAATTGGTGCTGACCATTTAGGCATTGAGGTTGACATTGCTGAGCAAATTAAAGCTGTAAATAAACGTTTGGATGGTTACGAATTAAAATTAGGCTCACCATTTGAATATTTTGAACTGGTTAAAGATAGTTTTAGTAAGTTTGAATGGAACGATGAATTAAGAGATAATTCAAAGACATTTATTTTGTCAGGTTCTTATTCTTCAAGATTAGATATTAAGCGTTTGAACGTAGAATGCTGTTATAAATTACCTTTAGTAGACAAGCTACAACGTAGGTTTAATTTTGGGTATGATAATTTAATTAAATATGCTTACAAATTGTTGTTGCAAAATCAAGCTCACGACGGAATTTGTGGTTGTTCGGTTGATGATGTTCATGCAGAAAACATTATTAGATACAAAAAAATCTTACAAATTTGCCAAACAATAATTGATGAATTTAGATTTAAACATGAGTTATCTATTGTAAACTTAGGAGATAAAGAATTTACTGGATTTCTTGAATTTGAATCTTGCAAAGAATTAGACTATTGTCAAAAGATTTTATCCAGAAAAGGTTTTGATAATAATATTCTTCAAAATACTCAAAAAATTCCTGTAACAGAGGATTACAGAGATATTTATACATATTTGACAGAAGTTAAAAATTTAAAACCTCAATATTTGGTACAAATTCCAGAAATGTCAGTAGAAACAGATTTAGAAGTTTCTGAAAATTCTATTTCAAACTCAAAAATTTCACTAAAAGTTATTGGCAACAATATTTTAATTAATAATGATATTCAGTTAGAATTTGTTGACTATATTGATAATGGTGACAGTTATAATGACGGACCAGTTGCAGATGATGAGGGCGTTACCGCTGATATTATTTCAACAAAAAAATGTATGGATGGAACCTTACGTTCTGCGTTAAAAATTGAAACTTCATTTTTTGATGTGATTGTTTCATTAGATAAGTATTCTGATTTATTACAGTTTAAAATTGATTGGAATAATGATGAAATTAATCACCTGATTCAGGCAAAATTTATTTTAGGCGAAAAAATTTCTAAAACTTATTCCGAAGATTTTAACGAATTAATAGAACGAACTTTTGATTCTGATTACGATATCCGTAAAAATTTACCTAAAACGAGAGGTATTGAGGCAAAAACTAACACTGCGCCAATGCAAAGATTCGTTTGGGCTAATAATTTGGGTATATTTACAAAAGGTATAACTCAATATGAGGTGTTTAAAGATATGTTATCAATACCATTATTGCGTTCTACAGGTGTGATTTCAAATCCTAAAAATTCATCTCGTTCAACTCCTGCAGGTCCTCCGTTAGAAACTCCTGCGCTACAACAATTAGGAAAAAATAGAGCTGAATTTGCCTTATACTGTGGTGATATCAAAGGATATGACCGCAATATAGATAAAATATATCCACAAGTAATTGTTTAATATTTGTTAAAATACATGTCAATTTTTTGAGAAAAAAATACTTAATCATGATGTAAGGTTAAGGTTATTATTTTTTGCGTGTGCAAGAAAGGTTAAAATAGAATTAAATGGTTGCAAGTATTAGTTTTGGCTCTAATGCCATTAAAAGTTACGACAAACAAAGTGATATAGTTTATCCAAATGTTATTTCACAATCTGAAGTGAAAGAAGGACACGACAATCAATCAGGCAAAGTGGCTAAAACCCTGATGTCGCAAGCGGGTACGTTTGTTGTAGCTGCGGGAGTTCAGGCTCTTGCCGGAAAAGCAGGTATAGCTAAAGAAGTTGTAAACCCTCATAATGCAGTTCAAAAACTTCAAAATCTGATTGCAAACAAAGGTGCAAAATTTGAAAATGAAGTTTTAAAATGGGTTGACAGAACCAAAGGTTTTGTTAAAAAACAAGAAAAAACCGACAAGTTAATAAAACAAGCCGGACTTGATAAAACAGTTTAAAAAAGG
>URRM01000046.1 GCA_900550295.1 uncultured bacterium | reverse complement strand
TTGCCTTCGGCGCTGTATTGTTTATCCAATTTTTTCAGTTTCTTCAGAAGACGATTTAAACATTCCAAAGAATTTTGATGCCAAATCGGCAATAGAATTATCTTTTTCATCTTTTAGTACAATTTCTTTTTCTGCAAAGAAATCAAAACTATTTGAATCGAATTTTTTACCCTCGGTTTCTTTTAATGTTCCGCTTGAAAAATCTACAACAGGAGCGCCGTTTGCACCTTTTTTGACTATGGTTCCAGCCTCACCGGACTGAATCATTTTTTGCAATTGAGCAGTTTGTTTGGTTGTTAATCCTAAAAAATCATTAGAGTTAAAATCCATAGTCTACTCCTTAAGAAAATACACTTTTGCTTACGTATATTTTTTCGGTTATATTTTGAAATTTCTTTAGAGATTTTCTGATAATATTAAAATCTTGTTACAAAACCAATCCTAAATATTTTAAAACAGTCAAATTTTTGGCATCTATTAGAGTATTGTTGATGTTAAGTTTTGCAAGTTGAATATTTTCTTTATTTGTCCCGTGATAATCACTTCCGCCCGAAATTAATAAATTATTTTTGTTAGCGCAATTAATTAGAAATTTTGCTTCGTCTAAAGTGTATCTAGAGTAATAACATTCAAGCCCTTTGATACCGTATGAAATCATTTTTTCTAAGCGAGGTAAAAACTTTTCATGCTCTATATGTTCTTCACCTTCACCACCAAGAGGGTGTGCCCAAACAGGAGTTCCACCTGATGTAACTATTGCATCTATTGCCTCTTCAATAGTAAAACGTGTATTTCCTGTTTTAATTCCGTCTAAATATTTCTGCATTGCCTCAACGTTAGTTTTAGCCATATTTCTTTTAACTAGCAGATTTGCAAGGTGAGTTTTTACAACACTTTGGCGAGAATAAAGCCAATTAAGTTCTTCTTGAGTTAAATCAATTTTTAGAACATTTTTCATGTAATCAAGTCTGGTTTCAAGTTTTTTTCGACGAAGTTCTTTCCCTTTTTGAATAAGAGAATTAAGTTTTTCATCTTTAGGATTACAGTTAAAACCAAGAATATGACATTTTATATCGTCTGTTTGGCAAGTAAGTTCAATACTTGGAATAAATTTTATATTTTGAGGAATATATTTTGTAATTTCAACACATCCGGCAATTGTATCATGGTCAGTTAGCGCAAAAATCTCAACCTTGTTCTTTTGTAATTCGTTTACTAAATTTTCAACGCTGTCGCTACCGTCTGAATTGTTACTGTGCACGTGTAAATCTGCTATTTTCATACTTTTATTCTAACATAAAATCGTTATAATAAGTTTTTCAACTTATGTTAAACAACTGCCCTTATTTGAAATTTATAATATAATAATCGTATGAAACAAAGTTCTTTATTTGACGCCATAGCACCTATTATGATTGGACCATCCAGCTCTCACACTGCAGGAGCTGTCAGATTAGGTTTGCTTGCAAAAAATATTTATGACAACCCGATTAAAAAAGTTACCTTTACATTGTACAATTCATATGCTAAAACAGGCTTTGGACATGGTACCGATAAAGGTTTGCTTGCAGGTGTTTTAGGGTTTAGAGTTGATGATGTTAGAATAAAAAATGTTTTTGATTTACCGGAAGCAAAAGAAATCGAATACGAATTTGAATATAGAGAAGACTTTAACCGTCATCCAAATTCTGTTGATTTTTGGTTTGAAGACACAAAACAAGATATGCACATTTCAGGAGATTCTGTTGGTGCAGGAAACGTTAGAATTACAAAGATTAATGACTTTTCCGTAAATCTTGCAGGTGATTACAATTCTCTAATTCTTAGTTACAAAGATATGGCCGGTATGATTTCAAAAGTTACCGGTATAATCCAAACTCATCAGATAAATATTGCATCACTTATTTGTGAACGTAGCGCAAAAGGTGAAGATGCCTCAATGTGCATTTGTTTAGACGGTGAATTAGATTACAGTGTAATTGAAAAAATTAAACATATACCGGATATTTATTTTGTAAGACGTATAGCAAAATTGGATAATTAAAAATGATTAAGGATATTAGGACATTTAAAGATTTAGAACTGGCTTGTTCACAACAACACAAGGCTATTTACGAGGTTTTTCAAGAAAGAGAAGCTCGTTTGTCAGAAATTTCTGTGGAAGAGGTTCGTGCGAAGGTTAAAAAATCTTTGGATGCAATGAAAGAAGCTATAAAAAAAGGTTCTAACACACGTGAAAAATCAATAAGCAAGCAATGCGGTGATGATTGTGTACAACTTTCTGAACGATACAAAAAACGTCCTGCTATATTTGGAAGAACTTACGAAAAAATTACAACTTATGCACTTGCAACGATTGAAGAAAACTTGCGTATGGGCAAAATTGTAGCTTGTCCGACAGCAGGCTCTTGCGGAATTGTACCATCTGTTTTGGTTGCAATTTCAGAAGAATATGAGTTAGACGAAGATGTTCAAATCAATGCGCTAATTACAGCCGGAGCTATTGCAACAATTATTTCTTATAAAGTTGCTCTTGCAGGTGCTGTTGCAGGTTGTCAGGCAGAATGTGGTGTTGCATCAGCAATGAGTGCGGGAGCTTTAACCCAAATGTTTGGAGGTACTGTGAACCAAATCATGAACTCAATTGCATTAACTTTGAAAAACATTTTGGGATTAACTTGCGATCCGGTTGCGGGTTTGGTAGAAATTCCTTGTGTAAAACGTAATCCGTTCTTAGCTATTAATGCTGTTACAGGATACGAACTTGCAATTTCAGGAATAAAAAGCAAAATTCCGGTTGATGAAGTTGTTGATGCGATGATGCAAATTGGAGAACTGATGTCACCAACATTGAAAGAAAGCTCACAAGCAGGTCTTGCAAAAACAAAAACAGCCATCAAAATTGAAAATGAATTAAAAGAAAAATACGGGGTGAAATAATGAAACTTCAAATAAAACAAACATTAAAAGATATATTTAAGCAAGAAAATTATTGTAAATATTTAGTATTTTTTGCACTATTATCAAGTTTTGGAGGAATTGTTTCAAACGCAAATAATTTGCCCTTCAGATGGGAAATTTACACAATTGCATCAGTAATTTTATACATCCCGTTAGGTTATGTAATTAACTTTGTTCACTCCAGAATAAAGGATTCTAATGATGAAAATACCTTTGGTGCATCAGCTCAAACCGGTATGAAATTATTTATTGCGCTTATTACAAACACAATTATTGCAGGAATCATCATTTCAGGAATATTTGTTGCAACAGCACTTTTAATAAAATTTCCTGTAGAAGGATTTAATAACATTAAAACTCTATTGACAAACCCTGTAATGTTTTGCGTAACCGCTATTTTAGCACTATTTTGTTCATTATTATTCCTATTTATGAACATTAAATTTGCAGATGAATATTCAATCAAAGACACCTTCAATTGGTTTGGAATATTCAAACCTTTTTTCAAAAAATTTAAAGACACCGTATTAACACTGATTGTTTGCGGATTAATGTTTTTAGTCTTGATAACTTTTGTCTTTGCAATTAATATTGCGCTAAATTATGGAGTTTTATATGTTGCGCAGGCAATCCTTCCACAAAGCCTTTTGGCTGTTATGGGAACCGTTTTAATACTCCTATCGGTTACAGTAACAGTGATTGTAGCTTGTATTCATTACATCTTTTTGTCTTTAATTTACACTCTTTTAGCAGACATTTACAAATCTGCCCAAAATGATGAAGAAGTTAAAACAGAAGATGAACTAAGCCAATTGCAAGCCGACACAACCGATAGTAATCAAGATTAACGAAATAACTTTTACGGCGTTAAATGGTTCGTGGAATAAGAACAAGCCTACAATAGCGATTAAACCTATTCCAAGGGCATTCCATAGGGCATAAGCCGTACTCATGTCAAAATATTTCAACACTTGTCCAAAAGAAGTATAAAGCAATACATCAAATATAATCACACCTATCGTTGGTAATAATATCGTAAACCCGTGGGATAACTTCAAACAAGTTGTTCCAAGTATGTCAAAAACGATTGTAACTAACAAAAATAGGTATGGTCGCATTGCTAAGAATCCTCTTTCTTGTATTGCATGATTCGCAAGAACATATCAGCAAAAAAGCCAACTGTTAATGCAGAAACTAAAGTACCTTCACGTAAGCCTACAACTGAATGTACGCCTACAACGCTTATAGCCAAAGCTATAAGTACCAATGTTGAATCGAATGAAACTTTGATTTTACCAAAATTCCAACCTGTTGTTTCGAATATAACTTTCACCAAGCCATCACCCGGCATATATGTTAAATTAGCATAAATTGTTATTGCAAGTCCTAAACCTAAAATTAAAGAACCCCCAAGTACAAGAGTCATATTCCACCAGTATGCGCCTGAATGTAACATACCGGTTAAATACATACTCAAATCCATAAAAACACCTGTTAAAAAGGCAATAGGTAATTGTACTAATTGTACCGGTGGAAATTTCTTTCTTAAAATACAAATTTGTCCTGCTAAGAAAAGTGCGTTTAACACAAATGTCGCCATTCCAAATGTAATTTTTATATTTACAAGAGATGCAACGTAAGCTGGTGAAGAAATTGGAGATGTTCCCAAGTCGCCTCTTGTTGTAACAGCAATGCCATAACAACTAACAAACATCCCTATTATGAATAGGATTGTCTTTAAAGTGTATTTCTTTGCGCCTTGTAACTTTTCCATAAAATTCCTATAAATATAATAAAATATAGACTTTATTATAGCAAAAAAAAATAAAAACAATAGTTTTTAAGGGAATATTCTAAACAAAAGTTTATGCCATAAATAAGATATGGTAAATGACAATTGCAGTTGCAGTTGTCGTATCTTATTTACGAAGTCAAGCGACATCTAATTTTTCAGTTGTGTGTCGTTTTTTATTATTCTTTAATATTTAGCTTTCGTGTAATTTTACGTTATCACGAGTTGAATTTTTAACGTCAATGACTCTTTGGTTTGAACTTCCTATCCAATGAAGATTATTGTCATTCAATTTTTGAACAAATTCACCGTCAATCAATACATCAATATCTTTTATGCCGTCTAAATCACAAATTTGTTCCCAAGAATAGCCTGTATAAAGCCAAATTGTCTTTTCCGGTAATTCTTCTTTTATTTTTTTGATTAATCTGAAAACTTCTGAGCGATTGTTTGGAAACAACGGATCACCGCCACTAAAAGTTATGCCTGAAATGCTTGGAACTTTCAATGCTTCAAACAATTCGTCTTCAGCCTCTTGGTCAAAAGGTAAACCACCCTTTTCATCCCAAGTTATCGGATTTTGACATCCTTTGCATTTGTGATTGCAACCTGCAACCCAAAGCACTGTTCTCAATCCGTCACCATTTAGCATATCTTCTTTTGTAATGTTGTGGTAATTCATTAATCTCTTTCCAAATCCTATCTTTTTATAATTATGGGTTTTGATTAATAATCAAAACCCATTAAATTTTACTTGCGTTTTGTTTTTGTTACGCTCTACCGGAATGTCCCAGAATTATTCGGATTCGCATAACCTTAGTATTTCGCTTTAAATTTTCGCTTTGCTCAAATTTGCGCTCAAAAAGGTTATTTGCTCAGACGGGCTGGGTTCACTTACGTTCACACGGCGCCCTACCGAAAATTCTATTACATACTAACTCTGTCTTTGATTTCTTCCATTTTTGCTTCGTTCAAACGAGTGTCGCCTTTTACTCTTGAATATGACAAGTAGCCGTTCATTCTATCAATTTTTGTTAAATTTTTGCTACCGCATTTTGGACAAACATCCATATTCAATTCTTGGTGACCGCAATCATCACAGTATGAAAGTGACAAGTTTACGCCTTCGTAGAAACCTTTATCCATAGCTCTTTTAATCAATGTTTCGATTGCTTTTGTATTATAAGAGATTGGATATTTTACGTATTGAATTTTACCACCGTTTAACAATTCCCAGAAACGACCTTCTAAGTCTTGTTTTTCCAATGGTCCGATTTTTTCTGTAACGTGGCAGTGGAAACTGTTTGAAACGTAACCTTTGTCAGAAACTTTTTCAACTACGCCATATTTTTTACGGAATTGTTTAACTTGTAAACCGCAAAGGTTTTCAGCAGGAGTACCGTAAATTGCATATAGGTTTCCATCTTCTTCTTTGAATTCGTTTACTTTTTTGTTAATGTATTCCATTACTTCTAAAGCGAATTGACCGTCTTCAACTAATGATTTTCCGTTGTATAATTCTTGCAATTCATTTAATGCCGTAATACCGAAAGATGCTGTTGAAGATTTTAAAATAGGTTTAATTTTGTCGTGTAAACCTAAATGACCGCCGTAGAATCCACCTTCGCAGAATCCAAGAGGGTTGATTGATGCTCTCATTTCACCAAGGTAATCATAAGTTCTCTTGTGAAGGTTTCTAATCATTTCCATGTAGTAATCAAGAACTTCATAAAAATCTTTACCTTCTTTTTGAGCTTTAGCGTAAATCATTGGTAAGTGTAAGCTGATAGCACCGATGTTAAATCTACCAACAAATACAGGTTTGTCATTTTCATCAGCTGGTTTCATACCGCCTCTTTCATACCAAGGTGAAAGGAAGGCTCTGCAGCCCATTGGTGAAATAACTCGTTTGTATTTTTTGTACATGCTTGCAATGTAGCCTTCACCTGTCATAGACAACCAATCAGGGTACATTGATTTTTTAGAACATTCAACACCTGCATCGAATAAATCTTCTAATTCTCCACCTTTTCCGTGAAGTTCTTCGTCGTATAAAAATACGATTTTAGGGAATAATACAGGTTTTTTATTGTTCTTTTTGCCTTGACCTTCTTGTCTTACTTTTAACATCATTTTTGATGCCATTTTTTCAAACAATTCAGTACCAAGACCTAAAGTCATTGTAATGAACGGATAATCACCACGGCTTGAAGCTACAGTGTTGAATTTGTATTCCCAACCTTGGAAACCATCGTGTAAGTCTTTTTCAACGTCTTTGATAGCTTCTTCTTTAGCTTTTTGAGAATCAACACCCATATCAACGTATCTTTGGTAATTTTTGTTGAAAGTTTTTTGAGCGAACGGAGCTAAGATTTTGTCAACTTCCGGCACTGTAAAACCACCGTATTGCTGACTTGCAGCAGCCATTACGATATCACCGATTACGTCAAATGCAACTTCCAATGTTTTTGGTTCGTTGTACCAAAGGTTACCCATTTCAAAGCCACCTTTTAAAACATTTGCAACATCAAATAAACAGCAGTTCATTGTGTCACGTCTTGCTGACATATCGTGAATGTAAATATATCCGTCACGAGTTGCTTGTAGTTCCGGAACAGTTAAGAAGAATTTTTTGTATAATTCTTTGTTTAATTGGTTGAAAATCAATGAACGTTTTGTTGAAACCAATGCAGAATCAGAATTTGAGTTTTCTTTATCTCCAATGTACATAATTCTTTGACTTTCTTGATATACTTTGTCTAGCATATTTACAAAGTCGATTTTGTAATCTCTATAGTTCCTGTAGCTTTTAGCAACTTTTGGATTTACATTTTCTAATGCATTTTCTACAATGCAATGCATTTTGAAGATTTCAATTTCGTTTTGGCGTGATTCTAAAACACTCCAGTTTACATAATTGCAAATGTCTTCTAATTCTTTATCTGAAAATTCAACAAGCATTCTTGCTGCAGATTTTTTAACAGCTTTAACAACTTTTTGAACATCATAATCTTCTTTTGTGCCGTCTTTTTTTATAATTTTTACATTGTTAACTGCAATTTTTGATGCAATTTCAACTATCTTACTAACGGGTTTTACTGCATTTAATGATTTCGGCTTTGTTATTGATGATGCTGTTTCTTCGTTAAATTGTACAACTTTTCCATTGTCTAATTGTGGCATTAATTAATCTCCTTTTTACGAAAAGAAGGCAGAAATAGGATAAATTTCTATGCTCTTTTTACTACGTTCCCGAATTCCTGTCCTTGAGGTATATCATACTACTTAAGATTCCGGCTATTACGGCTTCGGACCTGCGGATGACTTTCACATCACATACCTTAAATATTATGACAACATTATAGCAAAAAATTTTAAAGCATGGAAGGTTTGTAAATAAAAATTAATCTATTTGATGTATTTAATTTTTAAATGTTTTTGATATTTACAGACGGGTAAAGGCTTATAGATTAAGAAGTTTTGTAAAGTTGTTTTTGTACTTAATTTTGCTCACTATAAAATCGCTAAAACACAATATCTACGCTCTTGGATGCGCTTGTTCAAATACGTCTTGTAAGTGTTTTGTTGAAACATGTGTGTAGATTTGTGTATTTGATATACTGGCATGCCCTAAAAGCTCTTGTACAACCCTCAAATCTGCACCGTTTTCTATTAAATGTGTTGCAAAACTATGGCGAAACATGTGCGGTGTAACGTGTTTCGGAAGTTCAATGTTTTCAACAACATTGTTTATAACGTTTCTAATGGTTTTATTCTGTAACCTGTAGCCCGTATTATTAATAAATACAGGTGTTGTATCCGTAATCGGTTCTAACAAAAATCCTTTTGCAACAAGCGGTCTGGCTGAATTTATATAACCTTCCAAATAGTTTTTTGCTTTGTCTGAAACAAGTACAATTCTTTCTTTTGCACCTTTACCGAATACGGTAATTTCGTTATTTTCAAGGTTTAAATCACCAAAATTAAGTCCGCTAAGCTCTGAAATACGCATGCCTGTAGCCCATAAAAGCTCCAAAATAGTACGATTTCTGTACCCTGCCGGTGTATCGATTTTTATTCCGTTCATAATTTTTTCAACTTCTTCGGTTGTTAAAAATTTCGGCAAAGATTTTGGGCGTTTAGGCGCACTAAGATTAGTTGTCGGGTTTGTATCGACTAATCTTTCTCTATACAGATACTTGTAAAAAGTTCTAATTGATGCAATTTTTCTTGCTAAAGTTGTCTTTTTATAACCAAATTTTTGAATAAAATATAAATAATCTCTGACTTTTGCGAAATTAACTGTAAGGCAAGAGGCTTCATCAAGCCACAATAAATAACTCAAAACATCGGAATAATAAGCTTTTGCTGTATGTTTTGAAAAGTTTTTTTCAACCAAAAGGTATGTTTTATAATCTTCTAAATATGTTTTTGATTCTTTATTTAGTGACATAATATTCCTACTTACGCACGATTTTTTTTCGTTAGCGCTATTATACAATACTTTTGTATAATTAAGAAATAATTTACAAATTGAGGATAAGAAATGAGATTAAGCAAAACTTTAGTTATTACAGCTGCAGTTGCAGGGCTTATTACAAGTGGTTTTTATGCCGATGTTCAAGCAAAACCGGCTAAAAAAGTACAAAAATCTGCTCAAAAAGTTGTTAAAGTTCAAGTCGCAAAAAATTATAATAATATAGACAAAATGATTGACTATGGCAAATATGCAGAAGCTGACAGGCTTTTGAATAATATGTTAAAGAAAAATCCTAACGATATCAGCGCTCGTTCTTTATACGTAATATCTCTTGCAAAGCAAGACAAATTTGACGTTGCTCAATCTCAATTAAATTCATATTTACCAAAATTTTCAAAAAATGCTAATTTACACTATGCACAAGGAGTTTTGAACGTAAAACGTCAAGCAAGTTCTGATATGGATTACAGAGAAAAATCAGAAGAACTTTTACAAAAGGCAAAAGACGAATTTAATACTGCATTAATCATAAATCCGAGATATTACCAAGCTTACAATGCTTTGGGTGTAATTGAATTGAATACTGGTAATTTAAACAAAGCTCGCCAATATTTTGGCAAAGCTCTTGAAATAGATCCGAATTATGCAACAGCAATTGATAACTTGGGAACAGTAGACTACTTGCAGGGAAATCTTGATTTAGCTCAAAAACGCTTTTTAAAAGCTATTTCAATAAACCCAAATAGTTCAACCGCATATTTTCACATGGCGCAAATTTATGATAAAAAATCAGGTTACTCAAAAGCCCTTGATGCCTTAGACCATTCTTTGAGATTGAAACCAAATTCATCAGTTGCATACAATTTGCGTGGTGAAATCTTAAAGAAACAAGGCAATGAAACTGCCGCAATTGAATCCTTCAAAAAATCAATTGCTTTAAGACCTGAAAATACAAAACCTTATATTAATTTGGCAAAAATTTATGAACGCAGATTTGATAACGAACTTGCAATCGCAAATCTTAAATCAGCTCTAGCGGTAAATCCGGCGCAATATATGGTTAAACTAAAGGTTGGTGAATTATCACTTTTAAAAGGTGACTACAAAGAGGCTTTAAAATATTATTCATCACTTGTTGGAGTTGAAGGCTACAATGCAGATGCCCTAAAAGGTATGGCTAATGCATATTTTGCAGAGGTTAGAGATACTGCAAGCAAAAGCGCAACAGCAAATAAAAAAGAATTACAAAATGCTTATAATAACATCGAAAAAGCATTACAAGCAAATCCCAACGATTTAGATTTGTATTTAGCTAAATTAAAAATGGCTAAACTTACAAACCAAGAAAAAGCAACACAAGAAACTTTAGAAAAAATCATTAATGCACCAGTTAGAGGCTTAAATGATTTGCTTGCAAAAGGTGATGCTTATTATGCAATGAACAAATATCAAGAAGCGAAGAAAACCTTTGAAAAATCAGTTGTATTTGCTCAAGACTTGGATGATTACTTGTATGTTGCAGAAATTTTGACTTATGATAAATTCTACCCAAGCGCTAAGGATGTTCTAAGAAAAGCTTTAATCGTTGATCCTTCTAACGAAGAAGCTATTCATAACTTAAACTATATTATGAATATGGAACGTCAATCTGAATCTTTGTATAAAGATGCAAAATTCTTCCAAAAGAAGGATAAAAACAGAGTTTTTGCCAGAGAATATGCCCTAAAAGCTCTTGATTATAACCCTACAAACTATGATGCGGCTTTATTAAGCGCAAAATTATGTGAAAAACAAAAACATTATGCAGAAGCAATAGACTCGTACAAGGTTGTTGCAGGGTTAGAAATTAAGCCAAGAAAAATCAAGAAAATGAACAAGAAAATTGTTAAACTTGAAAAGAAATTGGCTAAAGTTGACAAACGTTATATGAAAAAAGAGAATAAAGAATTTAAAAAATGGCTAAACAAATCAACGCTAAGTTTATAATCAGTGCAGAAAAATTAAGTCAATGCCCAAATTTTACACTTGCAGAGTTTCCTTTGTTGGGACGCTCAAATGTGGGTAAATCTTCATTTATAAACTGTTTAAGCAATAATAAAAAATTAGCAAAAACATCCAATACTCCGGGAAAGACAAGGTTAATAAACTTTTTTAACTTTTCAGAACAGTTTATGATAGCGGACCTTCCGGGATATGGCTATGCAAAAGTTTCAAAAGAAGCACAAGCAAAATGGCAAAGATATTTGGAAGAATATCTTTTAAACCGTGAACAAATTCGTTCATTGGTTCAACTTGTAGATGGCAGACACGAACTTCAAAAAAACGACATTCAAATGCGTGAATGGGTTAATGCATACGAAATTCCGATTTTTACTATCGTTACAAAAATGGACTATGTACCTAAAAACAAAGTTTTGAATGTTTTAAAATCGGTAGAAAAACAATTTGGCGGTGTTGTATTACCGTTTAGTGCTATCGATAGACGTTATTGTGACGATATTTTTGCACATCTTTTGGAATTGAGTAACAGCAAAGAAGAAGAAATAGAAGATTAAATTTATCAGCGTTGCCTGATATACATAATCAATCATTTTCGCATTAAGTGCGTATAATGAAAAGAAAAGATATAACATTATGTCATTCCGTGTTACGACAAGGGATCTTTTGTATGCTTGTAGATTAGGCATTGTCTGACAACTTGACATATAAATTATTTAGTGAAATAATATTTTTGATAATAGTTATCAGTTTTTAAGCAAGTTATGAATTATTCGGCACAAAAAGAAATTGTATTGAAAGCATTAAAAGATAATGTTGTTCATCCGACAGCAGAATATTTGTGTGAAAAAATTAGGGAAACATACCCTACTTTAGGCGTTGCAACGCTTTACAGAAACCTAAACAAAATGGCAGAAAGCGGAGTTATTAAAAAGATTGACGGACTTGAAGCAAAGGCTCATTTTGACCACAATACTCACGAACATTATCACATAATGTGTGACAAATGTAAGCGAGTTTTTGATGTTTCAAACGCTATTGCACCTAATATTCAAGAAAAAACTGAAAACGAAATTCATTGTAAAGTTACAAGTTATGACGTAATTTTACACGGCATTTGCCAAGATTGTTTAAACGAAAATTAAGAATATAAAGGAAAGAAGGTTGAATTATGCTAAATGAAAAAATGGAAAAAGAATTTAATGAACAAATTAATAAAGAGTTATTTTCTGCATACTTATATTTGGATATGAAATCTAAATTTTCAGAAATGAACTTGCAAGGTTTTGTAAACTGGATGGATGTTCAAGTTCAAGAAGAAAAAGCACACGCAATGGGTATGTATGACTACGTTTTAGAACGTGGCGGAAAAGTTGAACTTTTAGCAATCGACAAACCTGAAGTTGAAGGCAAAACTCCATTAGAAATTTTTGAACAAGTTTTAAAACACGAAGAATTCGTAACATCAAGAATTAACCACTTGATGGACGTTGCAGACGAAGTTAGAGATAGAGCTGCATTGTCATTCTTAGATTGGTACTTAAAAGAACAAGTTGAAGAAGAATCGAATGTTGGCGGAGTTTTAGCAACATTAAGATTAATCGGCGAAGACAAAAAAGCTTTGTTAATGTTAGACAAAGACCTTGCAGCAAGAACTTTCGTTGCTCCTGTAATTGGCTAAAATAAATAAAATATAAACAATAAGGCGCCGTGCAAAGCACG
>URRM01000045.1 GCA_900550295.1 uncultured bacterium | reverse complement strand
CATAAGGATCACCCTCTGCTGTTGTTTGAAATTCAATAATTTTTCCTGATTTTGTCATTACAACATTTGAATCAACTTGAGCGTGTGAATCTTCTTCATAGCACAGGTCCAAACGAACATCACCGTCAACAATACCTACAGAAATCGCACCGATTTCTTCTTTAATAGGATTTTCTTTTAAAACACCTTGTTCCATCAATTTTTCTACCGCAATTTTCAAAGCAACAAAACCGCCACAAATACTTGCAGTTCTTGTTCCGCCATCTGCCTGAATTACATCTGCATCGATTGTAATTGTCATTTTAGGCATTTTCTCCATATCTACGCAGGCGCGCAAACTTCTTCCGATAAGTCTTTGGATTTCTTGAGTTCTACCTGAGATTTTGTTTCTTTCTCTATCACAACGAGTTGATGTTGAAGAAGGTAATAAAGAGTACTCTGCAGTAACCCATCCTTGAGTTGAATCTTTATCCATCCATTTTGGTTGCTTCATTTCTACAGAAGCCGTTGTAATTACTTTTGTATCACCAAATTCTACCAAAACTGAACCTAGTGCATTTTTCGTAAAATCTCTGATAAATTTTACAGGTCTTAATTCGTTATTTTGTCTTCCGTCTTTTCTCATTTTCTTATTCGCCTTTCGTTTCCAAATTCATATTCCCAAGTGTACGTTTGCCCGCAATATTTGCAAACCGCATATTCATTCATAAAATCAAGAGAAGGAATAAAAGAATATCCGTCAACGCTTATTTCTATTTGATTTCTATTATTATAATGCTGAGAAAAATTTCTATTTCCTTCATAATTTTGAGCAAACATCAGTTCAAATTTATCGACACTTTTGCAATACTTACATCTAAACATTTTCTTTTTTATCAGCCTTCTTTTTCTTTTTGGAATTAGCCTTAATCATTGCAGCATTTAATTTCTTATACCATAATGTCCACGCAATTGAGCGAATTGGCAATGTATAGCAAATTACAAGCGCAGAAACGACAGTTCCGACAATCATTTTTGTAATCATCAATGAAGTTATTACAAAAGGAACCCCTAAAGTTGAAAGTGCTGTATTCCAAGTATTGATTGAATCTATAAGCATTGGATCAATTAACATTGTGAAAAATGCCATTACTTGAACGGCTGTCAAAATAAGTTCTACAAGTTTTGGCAATAACCAATATGTTAAAAATCCAACTAAAGCCAATAAGCCTAAAGTTCCCCAAAAATCTGTTTTAACAAGAACCCAACTACGTTTAAAACATTCTGTCGGAGTTGCTAATTTTTCGAAAGTAAAAACTTGGAAAATCAAAACCAAGAATACAAATATTAATGCTCCAAAGCCCCACATTGGCGGAAGCATTGCAATTGATGTAAACACACCAAATAATAACCAAAGTCCTATAAAATCAGAAATTCTTTTTAATGCAACTTGTTTATGCGCATTTATATCATAAATTTTGCCTGACTTTACTGTATTTTCTGCCATGGAAGAGATTGCAACATATGCAACTAAATATTCCCAAAAAGCTTTTACAAAAATAACAAGCCCCGGAATTGTTAAAATTAAAGTTAGTGGAAAAATCATTGATTGTTCAACACCACAAACTGTTGCATTGAATGCAAAACCTAAAGATAAACCAAACGCCAAAATTATACCAAAAAATTGTCCTAAAACAGGGAATGACATATATTTTATAAATATTGGTAAGTGTTGTATATAAATACCTACCGCCTCTGTAAATATTCCAAATACAGTCTTATTTTCGTTTGACATAGTTATCCTCGTAAATTTATTGTATAATTATTTTATTATAAATACGGGAAATATGAAAATGAATTATAAAGAATTAATTAAGTCATTCACTAAAGAAAATTTTCAAAATAACGTTAATTTGCATATTCATACAAAATTTTCAGATGGAGAATTAAGTGTTGACGAGCTTTTAAAACAAGCTCGAGATAAAGGATTTGAGTATATTGCAGTAACCGATCACAACACTGTTAATGCATATCTTGAAACAGATTTATTAAAAGAAAACTTCGTAATCACAGGAGTTGAATTTGACTGTTGGTATTGTGGAATTTTCTTCCATCTATTAGGTTATGGCATTGATGTCAATAACGATTCATTAAAGCCTTTTTTAGCTAAAAATAAAAGAGAAACTGAAGCAGATTGGGTTCGAATTTTCTCTCATCGTAATGTAAAAAAACTTATTGAAGCTATTCACAAAGCCGGTGGTATTGCTGTTTTAGCACATCCCGCTTGTTGTTGGTGTGTTAGCATGGATCATTTTGTCAAAACTCTAAAAAACATTGGACTTGACGGGCTTGAAGTTTATTATCCTTATGACAGACACAGAGGAATTATTAAATTTCACTCTCGCCATATTATGGAAAAAATCGCAGACAAATATAATCTAATCAAAACCGGCGGAACTGATTGCCACCACAATCTTACATCACTTAGTCAATTATAATTTCTTGTTCATTTTTGTAAGTTACATAACCCAAATTTGCAGCAGGAGGTTTACGTAAATATTTTCTACGAGTGTAAATTATACCTATCTTACTTGAATTTGCACCTTGAGAGTTGTTTTTTGCCAATTTAGCACATTCAAAAATTAACTTGTCGTTTGGTTCTTCACCATTCGGAAGTTTTAACAAAACGTGAGAACCTGCACAATTATGCGAATGAAACCACATATCATTATCTTTAGCAAGTTTTGAAATTATAAAATCGTTTTGTTTATTATTTTTACCAATATAGACAGTAAAACCTTGAATTTCACGAGATTCAATATTGCTAACTTGAGTTTTTTTAGGCACATCTACTGACAAAACTTCTTCTTTAATTTCGTTTAAGATATCATTATTACTTGCAGCACCAATCGTATAAAGGGTTTGAGTACAATATCCGATTTCATCTTCAAGTTCTTGTTTTAACTCTTTTAGTTTTTCTGATGAACGTTTTGACTTGTTATAAAGTTTAAAATACCTATTAGCATTATCTTTTAGTGTTTTTGTTTCATCTAAATCAATTGTTATTTCTTGATTTGTTTCCCAATCTATCAAAGTGCAGTTGCGAGAATATTCTTTCAAGTTATACAAATTTGCCATAATTAAATCGCCATATTTACGGTATTTTTCAGCATTTTTTTCTTTTTGCAACTGACGATTAATTTTATCAAGCGAATTTTTTGCTTTTTTCAAACGATGTTGAATATTTGTCGACAGTTTAATCTTTAAATTCGACAAAATTTCTTTATTTTGATGATATGCAAAGTAGTTATCAATCATTGCATTAACAGACTCTTGCGGAATTCCGTTTAAAATTTGACTGAACAAAGAATACTTTGAATAATCTTCACTAATTACAGGTGAAAGATGTTTCAACTCGAGAAAATCTTTTATAGTTTCCAAATCTTGACCTTCACACATTTTTGCAAAAGGTTTTGAAAATCCGTAAAAATCATCCGCAAGCAAATCAAAATTAATTTGTCCGAAATAACTCAAAAAATCACGTTTATTTTGCTTTGGCGGATAAATATAAGGAACATTTCCTCTCATTTCCCTATCTCGGCTCTTTTCGGCGCCGACGTTATGCGCACACCCCAAAATTATATTTGTGTCAGTTGAATACAAAACAATATTTGAGTGTTTACCCATAAGCTCAAAAGCCAAACACAATTGAATTTTCTCTGATAATTCATTATAGGCTTCAATATAAATTTCTAAAATTCTTTCATAAAAAGGTTGCTCAACTCTGCATATTTTAGCACTTTCGATGTACTTTCTCAAAAGCATACAAAACATTGGCGGTTGTTTTGGAATTTCCAAGTACCTTTTTGCTTCATTGTCTTTACTCATAAAACACACATGGTGCATATTCGGAGTAATATTTGCGTAAAACCTTCTAGTTTCACCATTATTTCTTAGGGTAAAAATAAATTCTCTCCGAGTTGGTTGCTGAACTTTTTGAATTCTTGCACCTTTAAAAAAATCCGAATTTTCTTCAACAAAGCCCTTCAATGTCAAATTATCAAAATACATCATAATTTTAACCTCGAAGTTTTTCAGCACCCTTTAAATATACAAATTCAGGCTCAAAATTTTCACCACAATTAACAACTAACATCACACGCAAGCACATTGGTAAAGAATTTGGTACATCAAGCTCATGGTGACACATCATTGCAACTTTTTTCCATCCAAAATCTAATCTTGCAAACTTTGCAGGAAATGCAGCGTTCAAATCGTTAGTCAATGTGAAAAATACGTGAGAAATATCAGCATCTTCAATATTATTTTTTTCTACAAGTTCTGTTAAAAGTTCTAATGTAGCATCTTTAATTGCAGATTCTGTATTTGTATCTACTGTAATTGCGCCTCTTATACCTTTTGATATCATTTATTTTTAACTCCGTTATACCAATCCCTTGCAGGCATTTCGCCTTTACCTTCCGGTTTAATCTTCACCAATAAAAGACTACCTTCACCACATGCAACCTCAACGCCTTCTTTTGTTACATTTATGAATTCACCTACAGAACCTTTTCCTGATTCTACACGAGTTTCAAGTACTTTTATAATTTTATCATTAAACATAAAATATGCACTCGGACATTGATAAATTCCTCTTACAAGATTATGAATTTCTTGAGCGGATTTTGTCCAATCAATTTTACATTCTTCTTTTGTAAGTTTATTTGCCATACAAACACCGTCTTCACACTGTTTTTCAGGAATAATAGTTTTATCTGTCAAACCTACAAGTGTTTTTTCAAGCATTTCCGGGGACTTCTCACTCACAATATCAAATAATTGAACACAGTTTAATGTGTCAGTAATTTCAATCGGTTCTCGCATACAAACATCACCACAGTCCAAACCTAGTTCTGTTATCATTGTACAAATTCCGGTTTCTTTATCACCATTGATAATCGCTCTTTGTAATGGATTTGCACCTCTGTAACGTGGTAATAGTGAGGCATGCAAGTTAATTGTTTCATATTTTGGAATATCCAAAACTTCTTGTGATAAAATTTGTCCAAACGCAAAAGTTACAAAGAAATCAGGTTCAAGTTTTTTCAATTCTTCTTGAATTTCCGGTTCTTTTCTAATTGATTTTGGTTGAAATACAGGCAAATTATGTTCTAATGCACATTGCTTGATAGGCGACATTGTCAATTTATGTCCACGACCTGCAGGTTTATCAGGTTGAGTTACAACCGCCATAACCTCTATTTTATCTGAATTTATTAAATATTCTAATGATTTTAAGGCAATTTTTGGAGTGCCAAAAAATACAACTTTAATCTTATTTGTCATCTTCGCCTTGTTCTTTTGTTTCTTCTTCTGTGTCAACTTGTTCTAATAATTCGTCTATTTTTGCTTGTAACTCTGGTTCCTCAAGCATTTTATCTACTTGTAAATCAGGTAAATTATGTTCTTTTAAAGTTTCTTCCGCATCGAAACGATTCAATGCATGGTCTACAAAAAGAATTCCGTCTAAGTGGTCATTTTCATGTTGAATACAACGAGCTAAAAGAGAACCGTCATGAGCTTCTAAAACAAAAGAGCGACCTTTTCTATCCATAGCCTTAACCATTACATCACTATAACGGCGAACTTCGGTATAAGCCTCTGGAAAACTCAAACAACCTTCGTTGCTAATAGTAGCACCCGATTTTTTAATAATCTTTGGATTGATGAACACCATTGGGTTCAATGGTTGATCTCCTGTTGAAACATCAACTACAAAAACTCTATAGTTTTCACCAATTTGAGGAGCAGCCAAACCTACACCGTTTTCAGCATACATAGTATCTAACAAATCAGTAACTAAATCTTGAATTTTTTTAGAAACCTTGTGAACTTCTTTTGCTTTTTCTCTTAAAAATGGATCACCAAACTTTAAAACTTTTCTAATTGACATGTTAAAACCTCTATATTTTTCTCTTTTCTTAATTATATCACACATAAATTTAATTACAAAACACCGTACTTATTGAGTTTTGGAGATATATATTAAGAATTGTAACAAAAATCCACATGTTTGAAATCCGACCTTCTAAAAATACTTTATATAAGTACGAGAGATAATTAAAGAGTTTATTAAGAAGAAAAAAGCTTTATACAAAACACACACTACACACTAACCTACCACACACTAACCTTCTACACGAGGAATTACAAAAAAAATTCCAAAACCACTTTTTTAATAGGTGGTTTTTTTTTGCCGATTTTTCGGTAGAGTTTCAAATTACAATCGGAAGATTTATTAGATTCTGAAACAAGTTCAGAATGACATTATAGGTTATTTTACCTCTATAAGATATACAAAGGGCGGTTGGGATTTTATCCCAACCGCCCTAAAAACATTTATCTAATTAAGCCATCATATCAAAGATATCCTTTTTAGCTTTATCTGCATCAGATTCAAACAATCTATTATACATTTCTGAACCTTTTTCAGAAGCCTTGCTCAAAATATCAACAAGCCTACCATTCGATCCTCCAATCTCAACTTGTTTATTTCGAGCCTCATTCACAACACCATAAATTGGACCGTGTTTACGTGACATTCCGACTTGTTTCACTTCCAAAATATCATCAGGAGCAACTTTTGTCAATTTTGTAAGGGCATCTTTCATTGCAAATGCCTCTTTATCATCCATTTTATTCACAATATTTTTTGTTACATCATTGTTCTTTAGCCGTGCTTGAAAACTTGGTTGCATAACATTTGTAGAAACATTCACTTTTAAACCTTCCTTCCTTATAACTTATTTTCTACATATGTCGCATGTAAATTAGGTGAATATCAAAAATTGCTTAAAAATAAAATTATATTAATTTTTCGTAACAAAAACAGGATCTGCTGGAATTTTATTCCAACTGATCCTGTTAATTTATCTTATTTAACTTTCAAATTACATTACTGAAGCTTTTTCTTCGTCTGTAACACCTTTGATTGTTAAGTTTACTCTGCCTTTGTCGTCAATTTTGATAATCTTAACAACAACTTCATCACCAACGTTTACGTGTGGTTCAATTGTTTCAATTCTTTCCTTGCAGATTTGAGAAATATGAACCATACCGTCTTTGCCACCGCCTAATTCAACGAAAGCCCCGATAGGAATGATTCTTACAACTTTACCCTTCATAACCATACCAACTTCTGGTTTAAAAGTAAGTTGTTTAATCATATTGATAGCAATTTTAGCACCTTCTTGGTCGTTTGAAGTGATTGTTACAAGACCTGAATCTTGAATATCAATTTCAGCGCCTGAAGCATCAATAATAGCACGAATTTGTTTACCACCAGGTCCGATAACTGTTCCGATATCTTCTGTTGGAATAGTCATTGTTGTAATGCTTGGTGCAAATGGTGATAATTCCTTAGCCGGTTCAGTAATTACTTCTCTCATTTTACCTAAGATGTGTAATCTGCCTTCTTTAGCTTGGTATAATGCTTTTCTTAATGTTTCGTTTGGAATACCTTTTGCTTTCATATCCATTTGTAAAGCTGTGATACCGTCATCATTACCAGTAACTTTGAAGTCCATATCACCTAAGAAGTCTTCAATACCTTGAATATCTGTTAATACAACAGGTTCGTAGCCTTCTTCTTTAATCATACCCATTGCAACACCACCAATCATGCATTTAACAGGAACACCTGCGTTCATTAATGCCATTGATGATGCACAAGTTGAACCCATTGATGTAGAACCGTTTGATTCTAATACATCAGATGTTACACGAATTGTATAACCGAATTCTTCTTGTGATGGTAATGCAGGAATGTTAGCACGTTCTGCCAAAGCACCGTGACCAACTTCACGTCTGCCAGGACCTCTTAAAGGTTTTACTTCACCTACAGAGAATCCAGGGAAGATGTATTTGTGCATATAAGTTTTTTCTGTTTGAGGATCAACACCATCTAATTCTTGTTTCATTGCAGGACCTGCTAGAGTTGCAACAGAAAGAATTTGAGTTTGACCTCTTGTAAATACTGCAGAACCGTGAGCTCTTGGAATTACACCAACTTCGCACCAGATTGGACGAACTTCATTTGGTTTTCTACCGTCAGCTCTAACGTGTTCTTCAAGAATCATTTTACGCATAACTTTCTTTTCAGCAGCTTTAAATTCTTCTGCAACAAAGTCAATGCCTGTTTCTTCCATCATATTTAAGATTGGATCATCTTCAGGAAGAGATTCAACTTTTTCTTTAACTAATTTCTTAGCTTCTTCAAGTTTTTCTTGTCTATATGCTCTATCGAAGTTGTGGTAAGCATCATGAATCATATCGCCTGCAACTTCTTGAATAATGTTTTTCAATTCTGTTGTATCGTATGGATTTACGAATTCTTGTTTTTCAACTCCACATTCTTTTGCAAATGCTACTTGGTTATCACATTGTTTTCTGATTTCGCCTTGTGCAAATTCTACAGCGTTCATAATATCTTCTTCTGTAACGAATTTACAACCGGCTTCAACCATGATTACAGAATCGTGAGTACCTGCAACTACGATGTCTAAGTCTGATTTTTCAGCTTCTTGGTGAGTTGGGTTAGCAATAAAGTTGCCATTTTCATCTCTGCCTACTCTTACCGCACCGATAGGTCCTTCAAATGGAGCACCTGATAACATTAATGCGTAAGAAGCACCTAACATTGTCAATGTGTCAGGTTGGTTAACTTGGTCATAGCTGAACAATTGACCAACGATTTGAATGTCATTTCTATATCCTTTTGGAAATAGTGGTCTGATAGGTCTATCAATTAATCTTGAAATTAAGATAGCCTTGTCGCTCGCTTTACCTTCTGAACGGTTGTACCCCCCTGGGATACGACCAATTGATGACATTCTTTCCTCATAATCAATTAGTAATGGGAAGAAGTCAATACCTACTCGAGGTTCTTTGCTAACGCAGCAATGAACGAATACCATTGTGTCTCCACATCTTACTGTAACTGATGATGTTGCAGAGTTAGCGTATTTGCCTGTTTCGATTTCAACAACTTTTCCGCCAATTTCTAACTGCGTTTTCTTTGAATCTACCATTTTTTCTTTCCTTCTTTCTTGAGCTTCGTCTTTTCGCCCGTTTCGTCTTCTTTTTATTCTATGTTTTGATTATAACCTAAACAAAAATTTTTATCACTCTTGTAACGAAAATATAATAATAAGGCGGAGCCGTTTTTTACGGCTCCGCCTTATTAAAAATAAATTCTAATGCTTTAGATTAATCTTTATTAAACATTTCTTTTTTTTTGTTAATAAAGTTTTGGATATTACCCATGATTTCATCACCTTTTTTTTGAAGTTCAGAAACTACTGTTTCTGCTTTTTCTTGGATATCTCTAACTTTTTCATCTGTTTTATCTAAAACATCTTTTGCTGTATCTGCAATCATTTCACGAGTTTCTTCACCTGATTTTGGAGCTAATAAAATACCTGTAATAGCACCTAATGCTGCACCTACTGTAAAACCTACTAAAAATTTTCCTGCTGATGACATATTAATTCTCCTTTACTATTAATTTTAACTTTATTATTTTAACCTGTTTTGCAAAGTTTTTAATTGCTAATTCAGGCTATTTTGAAAACATTTTTAATACTGTTGAAAAACCTTTTGTTAAGCCTTTTGCTAATGAACCTGAAAAGAATTTCAATTTTGATAATGTTGCTGTGCTAAATCCAAATACGTTTTCAACTGTATCCCTCATTTTATCGATACCTTTGTCAGTTGATTTCATAAAATCGTTTACTGTGTGTAAAGATTCATTCAATTCTCGTAAGGTTGGTCTTAATTCGTTTCTTACGACTGTTGTTGTTTCATCAACATTTTGAGCCAATTTAGACAAATCAATAATCAATTTGATTAAAAATCCGCCAACTACAACTAGCATTATGCCGGTTGCTACAGCTAAAAATGTTAAACCGTTATTCAAAATAATTTGAGATGTTTCCATTGCTTGTAATTCCTTTTCTTCTTATTAATTAATATCGTAGTCTACATCTGATTCTTCAAGTTTTTTAGCTTTTTCTAATTTTTCTGATTTTAAAGCATTAGATAAGCCTTTTATTTTCTTTTCAACTTTATATTTAACTAAGTCAATTGCTTCTAGAGCTTGTTTTTTTGCAGCCTTAACGTTTGGTGCTTGAGTTTCAATTAAATTTTTAATTGCTTTTCCTACGTCTTTACAAGAATCTTCACCTTTTTTAGGAGCTAAAAGCACACCTGCAATTACGCCACCGACAACACCTGCTAAAATTCCTATTCCAAAACTAAAATCGTCTTTTTTGTTGCACATTTTGAACCTCTACTTTCTCATTTTGAGCTTATTGTAACATACAATCTTTTATCATACAAGATTAAGCAAGACAATCCGCCCTGAAGGTATCATACATTACTAATAATAATTCTGCTAATAATATTTTTTTCTTGAACTTTGTCTTTTTAAAGAAAAACAATAAGATTCCTACTAACGCACCTTTAATAAGGTTTCTATAGAATTCTCTTCTACGTTTTAAGAATTCTCGTTTTTGTTGTTTCATTTGACACTTGAAAGTGCTCGCAACGTCATAAACTGCTCTAAGTTTGAATTTTAGGGTATGACGATTTACTTTAAACTTTTCAGCCAAAGCATTTACTCGTTTGTCGAGATGCATAATGCCTGCACATAAAACAATTACGGCAAATAGCTCAAGTATAAAAAATATTACAAATATATAACTCATTTCTTTATTCTTCTTTTTTATATTATATTAGTATATGTATTATATAGTAAAAATAAAAAAATAAAATAAATGCAATATTTTTTGAAAACCTTTCGTTTAATATGTAAAGACACAAGGAAAGCTAGCAAAATAAAGTGACTTTGAAACAACAGTAAGGAAGACTATGAAAAATCAGTATTAAATCAAGAAGGATACACAAACAAGGAGGTAGGAGCTATGAGGAAAACATCAAAATTTTTATTTGCAACAGCTATGGCAGTAACTGTTTTGGCATTGGCTAATCCATCACCAACAGTAATGGCTAAATCAAAAGGGAAAAAGGCAAAGGTAGTATACACGCTTAAAAAAGGCACACTTACAATCTCAGGAAAAGGTGAAATGCCTAAGAAAATGACTTTCAAAAATAATAAGAAAGTTAAAAAAGTAGTTATTAAAAACGGTGTAACGTCAGTTTCAGACAAAGCATTTTATAAGTGTAAAAACTTGTCAAAAGTAACAATTGGCAAATCGGTTAAGAAAATAGGAATTGATAGTTTTAATGGAACAAAAATTAAGAAAGTAACAATTCCTAAGAAAGTAAAAGAAATCGGTCAGGATGCTTTTGAAAATTGTAAGCAGTTAGAAAATATCACATTACCAGGAAAGTATACATTAAAAAAGAAAAAAGGTGATGACGCTTATGCAACAATTATGGGCGGTTCAATGGCTGACACAGTAACTTTTTCAACAAGTATTGATTTAAAGACAGTTACATATGTTAATTCTAATGTTTTTGATGTTAGTGCAAATGACAAGAATTATACATCAAAGTCAGGAATGATTTACACAAAGGACGGAAAAACTCTTGTAAGAGTATCAGCAGGAACAAAGGAACTTTCAATAGATGAAGGTTGTGAAACATTTGCATTACAGTCAATTCTCTATGCAAGATATTTTGATGGAGATGATTATGTAGTTTGTAACAAACTTGAAAAGATAAGAATACCGGCATCAGTCAAGAAGATTGACTTATATGCATATGAAGCGGGAGATTCTCTTGACAGATTTGATGAAGTAAAAGATGTAGTGATTTCAGCTACAGATTTAGATGGGGAAAGTATTGTAAATCTTTGCAACCGTACAAATATTTCTACATGGGCAAATGTTGCAAAGCAGGTACCAGACGTAAAGGTTGAGGATGGAATGTATATTTCAAAGGAAGGAGTAATGCTTGGTTACGAAGGTAAAGACGAGAAAGTTGTAATACCTGAAGGTGTTAATACTATTGCTTCAAATGTATTAAAAGTAAAAAATATTGATGGAAAAAAAGTAGCAAAAGAAATTGTAATGCCTGACACAGTTACTACAATAGAGGATGATGCTTTCTATGAGGCAAAGGGTGTTGAACAGGTTACATGGTCAAAGAGCCTAAAAACTGTAGGAGATAGCGCTTTTGCAGGTTGCAGTTTAATAACATTGGATATGCCAACAACAGTGACAAAGTGGGGCGAAAATGTATTTGCGGATAATCAGTTGGAAAAGATTACAATTTCAAGTGCAATAAAAGAAATTCCACAGAATATGTTTACAAGATGTGGTTTCTTAAAAGAAGTTGTTATACCTGACAATATTGAAAAAATTGGATGCTCAGCTTTTGCAAATTGTGGCAGATTAGAAAAAATAACAATAGGAAAGAATGTAAAAGTCATTGAAGCGGCTGCATTTAATAATACGGATTTAAAGGAACTTGTAATACCGGCAAATGTAGAAAAAGTTGAAACAGATGCTTTCAGTGAGATTTGGTACCTTGGAAATGTTACAATAGAAGGCAAAACAGTTATTGAAAATGGTGCATTTGGCAGCTCATCATATCCAACTTTAGACTATAGAGCAGGTGCACAGTATAATAAAACTAGTATAAAATTAAGAAGCGTTAAAAAGTCCAAAAATAAATACCTTACAACTAAGACAAAATGGGTTAAAGTCAAAGGTGTTAGCGGTTACGAAGTAAAAGTTGCAACAGACAAAAAGTTCAAGAAGAACACAAAAACTGTAAAAGTAACCGAAACAAAAACAGATGTAACTGTTAAAATTAAAGTTAAAGATGTTAAAAAAATCAAAAAAGTTTAAGAAAACGCTTTACAAATTATCAAAAAGTGCTATAAAGATTATATAATCTATGCAAACGCTCGCATCAAATATGGGAGGAAATGAAATGAATAAGCTAAAAGAAA
>URRM01000044.1 GCA_900550295.1 uncultured bacterium | reverse complement strand
TAAATGGAGGAAGAGGTGGGATTCGAACCCACGGTACGCTCGTCACGTACGACGGTTTTCAAGACCGCTCCGATCAACCACTCTGGCACTCTTCCAGAAAAGTTTCTTCCTTCGGTAAGATTATTCTATAATAAAAAACTTTTTTTTGCAAGAAGTTTTTTAATTTTTATTTTTCATGGCTGCTTTTAAACGAACCATTGCTCTAGCAAAGGCAGCTTCCGCTCTTTTCGCATCAATTTGAGCATTAACTTCTGCAAGTCTTGCTTGAGCTCTTTCTTTTGCCTGTTCAGCACGAGCGACGTCAATATCTTCTCCAAATTCACCGGCATTTGCCAAAATAATAGCTTGACCGTCTTTCAATTGAAAGATTCCGCCCATTGTTGTAAACAGTTTTACGTCACTACCTTTAACAATTTTTGTAACTCCGATGTCCAAAGAAGCCATGATTGGTTCATGACCTTCTAAAACACCGAACTCCCCGTCAATGCCTTTTAAATAAATTTCATTAACGTCTTCGTCAAAGATTATATTTTCATGTGTGATTACTTTTAAATGCATGATATTTACTTAACCTTTCGGAAATTATTGTAAAGTTTTAGCCTTTTCAACAGCTTCTTCGATTGTACCAACCATATAGAAAGCTTGTTCAGGTAAATCGTCATGTTTACCTTCAATAATTTCTTTAAAGCCTTTGATTGTATCTTCAATCTTAACGTATTTACCTTCGATACCTGAGAATTGTTCCGCAACGAAGAATGGTTGAGATAAGAATCTTTGGATTTTTCTTGCTCTGTTTACAGTTTCTTTATCTTCTTCAGATAATTCATCCATACCCAAGATTGCAATAATATCTTGTAATTCTTTATATTTTTGTAAGATTTCTAATACTTTTCTTGTTGTATCATAGTGTTCTTCACCGATTACGTTAGGATCCAATACACGAGAGTTAGAAGCTAACGGATCAACTGCAGGGTAGATACCCAAAGAAGCGATTTGTCTTGATAATACAGTTGAAGCATCCAAGTGAGAGAATGTTGTAGCCGGAGCCGGATCGGTCAAGTCATCAGCAGGAACGTAAATAGCTTGAACAGATGTAATAGAACCATCTTTAGTTGAAGTAATACGTTCTTGCAAATCACCCATTTCGTTTGCAAGTGTTGGTTGGTAACCTACAGCTGATGGCATACGACCTAACAATGCTGATACTTCAGAACCTGCTTGAGTGAAACGGAAGATGTTATCAATGAATAACAACACGTCTTGTTTAGAGAAATCTCTGAAATATTCTGCAGCTGTAAGGGCTGATAAACCAACTCTCATACGAGCTCCAGGTGGCTCATTCATTTGACCGTAAATCAAACCTACTTTGTCAAGTACGCCTGATTGTTTAAATTCGTTCCAAAGGTCATTACCTTCACGAGTTCTTTCACCTACACCGCCGAATACAGATACACCGTTATGAGCCATTGCGATGTTGTGGATCAATTCTTGAATTAAAACGGTTTTACCTACACCAGCACCACCGAACAAACCGATTTTACCACCTTTTTGGTATGGTTGTAACAAGTCGATTGCTTTAATACCAGTTTCTAAAACTTCAATGTTAGTATTTTGGTCAACCAATTTTGGAGCATCTCTGTGGATTGGTAAGTAATCATTTGTTTTGATGTCACCTTGTTCATCTACAGGTTCACCGACAACGTTCATGATTCTACCTAAGATTGCGTTACCTACCGGGATTTTAATAGGTTCACCAGTGCTTTCAACTTTCATGCCTCTTTTAAGACCGTCAGTTGAAGCCATTGCAACTGTTCTTACTCTGTTAGAACCCAACATTTGTTGAACTTCAGCAACTACATAAGAACCGTCATCTTTATATATTTTTAAAGCATCATAAATATTTGGTAATTCACCTTGTTGGAACTCAACGTCAATTACCGGTCCGATGATTTGGGTAATTAAACCTTCGTTTTTAGCCAAAACTTCCATTGTTACTCCTTTACTTTCATAATTAAGGTCATTTTACATCAAATATAAAAATATTTCAAACTCATTAAAATTTTGTAAAAAAATACTAGCAATTTTTTTTTCTTTGTTTTAGAATTGAAAAAAGTATTTTTAGAAATAAAATATTAGTTGGACGTATGATATACCCTTTATTGACAAAAGAATTAGCTTCTTCGGATAAGTTATTAAAACCGGACTTATCGCAAAAGAGTGGCAGGGAACTTCTTGCGTTTTATCTTCAAACGAAAATCAAACAGTTGATTTCTTTTGATAAAAAATACGAAAGACCTGTGATTATAGAAGTACGCCCAAACTTCATATCAAATTTTGCAAAGCGCTTGATCAATACACCTGACAAGCGCCTTTTAATTGGAATAACAGGTGCATCTGCATCGGGAAAATCAACAATTTGCGCACAAATTCAACGTATTACACAGGATTTAAAAATGCCTGTATCAATATTGAGCACAGATAATTATTTCAAAGATATTTCAACTTTAATTAACAAATTCGGTTCATTTGATAACCTTAGAGATAGCGGTTATGACATCGATTCACCTGCAGGTTTTCAACTTGATGTGTTGTATGACGATTTGGAAGATTTATCATTAGGCAATGACATTATGTCACCAAAATATTTGCCAAACGGAACCGGAGTTTCTTTACCAAAAGCAGTACCTGTTAAGGCTGAAAAAATTACTATAATTGAAGGTACAGCCACATTATTTGAAGGCATTAAAGATATTTTTGATATAAAAATTTATGTGGAAGCACAAGATGATTTACGCAAAAAGCGTTTTATGCAAAGAGCTTCATCAGAAAGAAACCAAGATCCTGAGAATGCGTTAAAACACTGGAATTACTTAATTACAACCGGTGAAAAATACATTTTACCAACAAGAAAAGAAGCTGATATTGTAATAAACGGCGATGCTGATTTGGAATACATTTCGCAAATAATTGAATATTTGCACGTTATTACAAATTCATTTCAATAATGTGATAGCAAATACTTTGTGTAGGTTTAGAGGATTAGCAATTCTGTCATTGCAAGCGATAACAGGGTAATCTAAGTTTTTGGATTACTTCGTCGTTTCAATCCTCGTAGTGACATTAAGATAAAAATATCTCGGGAAATCAATGAGCTCCTGAAATAAATTCAAAAAGATATCGGTTCTAAGTCTTATTTACAAGAGGTAACTGGCGGATTTGCAAATAGGTTAAGTGTTTTACTTGTATTATTTTTACATTTGCCACTAGCATCGGCATTAAGATAATCCATATTATCAGTTTGCATAATCCAAGCTGAACAAGTGTTTCCAAATTTAAAACATTTTGCCATTTCTGTTGAATTTAAAGACCAAGCCTGAAATAAGCCCTCTCTTTGCGTACCCATAAGGATGAATATATCTTTACCATAAGTAAAAGAGCCTTTAGTTGGACCATCTATATCTACATAGATAGTTGTGCAGTAGTTTTCAGAGCAACCACCGCTGTCTGCACTAAACGGAAAAAATGATACAGATGAACCATCAGCCAAAATCGCTTGATAGAATTTTTGAATAGTATCTGTTACAGCATAACCTGACTTTAATGCATTTCCTTGATTTTTTGTAAAACAGCCTGTTGTATTTGGAGAACAAGTCTTTTGAACCTTCATAAATTCAGTAACCCGTTCAAAAAATATTTTATATCTTTCAGCTTCAGTTTTACCTGAATACCACTCATCTTGTGGACCATAAACTGCATGTGCACGAGAAATTGCATCATCAAGGTTTTGATATATTTTCTTTACCTTGGCTACTTTTTCTTTGTCTGCAGTTGAAGAGTTTAAGTTTGGAATGGTAAGTGCTGCAACCACGCCAATTATACCCATTACAATCAAAGTTTCAGCAAGAGTAAATGCAATATATTTATTAAGCTTCATAATATACCTCTTTAAATCTGCATAATATAACTGTAAATTTAAACTGCTATAGTGAAATTATTATAGTTTTTACCGATTGTATTTTGATAAGAATAAGCACTAACTGCTTTTGAATATTGCAAATTACGTTGAGCTTCATAATAGCCTGACATTCCAACACTTGTATAATCATCTTTTGTCAAACCTTTAACTGAAGAATTAGAACTGCTATTTCTTAAAGCTTCAGAGGTTTGTTCTGTATAATAACGTAATTTTTCACTAATAGTAATTTCGCCGTCTTTGTCATAATCCATCTCTTTTTTATATTGAGAATCACCTTTTTTGATAACACCAATTCCTGATTTTTGAGCATCTTTAATCATCTCTTGCGCTGTATTTTTCACAAGAGATACTGTTGATTTCATATTCAACAAGTTATTTATTGCGTTATCATTTAATGACATTGACGACATATCCATACCTGTATATTACCACATTACAATAAAATTATCTCAAATTTATTAAATATTATAAGAATTATTAAGTAACAATTTACATTATATGGTTGAGGGACTAGACCTGTTTTATTCACCTTTTGGTTGATGTTTGAACTCAAATAATCTGGTTTAATATAATCAAGAAGAGAGAGGAATTTATGAATATTCACGAAGAATGCTTAATTAATTATTTACAAAAACCTGATGAATTATCACACACAACTGATGTTCTAAAATTGAACAATGCTTTATTAGCAAAAAAAATGAAAAATAAATTATTCCTTGCAAAAAATATTAATGTCAACTATACTGATATAAAATAATATATTAGTTAATTGACGAGGGAATAATGTTTAAAAATTTTTTAAAAGATTTAAAGCCAATGCACGTTATTTTAGGTGTTTTGGCATTTTTAATTGCAGTTACAATCATTGTTTTAATTGCAAGAACTGTTAATTTTGCTGATTTTATTACAAAAACAGAAAACAAAACTTTTGACTCAAGACAGTCTATGCTTGTAAACAACAAGGTTAAAAAACCAAACAAAGACATCGTTTTAATTACAATTGATGATGCAAGTTATGAATACTTAACTGACAAATACGGCGAATGGCCTTTACCTAGAAATGTTTATGCTGATTTAATTAATTACTTGGAAGCTCAAAATCCAACATCTATCTCTTTCGATTTGATGTTCGTATCATCTTTCAAAAGCAATTTAGGTGCTGACAACAAACTAGCGCAAGCAATGAACTCTTATGATAACATTCTTACAGGTATGAACTTCGACGATATGTCTTATGAAGTTAGAGAACCAATCAATTTGCCTGCAAGATTACAACTTACTGTTGACAATAAATCAAACGTTGATTTTCAAGATTTGACATTTACAAATTGCAGACCGATTTTATCTCAAATCATCAACAGCAATACAAAAATCGGTATTCTAAATATCGTTCGTTCTTCTGACGGTATTGTTAGAGAATTTCCGGCAGTTGTTAAATACCAAAACGATTACTATCCAAACTTGGCTTTCTTAACAGCTTTGAATTACCAATCAAAATTGGATAAAAAACCTTATAATTCAATCACAATTGATAAAAATTCTAATATTTTAGTAAGTAACAAAAAAATCCCTATGAACAAAGACGGCG
The DNA here is from genome assembly GCA_900550295.1 of uncultured bacterium. Lineage (GTDB taxonomy): Bacteria > Cyanobacteriota > Vampirovibrionia > Gastranaerophilales > Gastranaerophilaceae > UBA6984. The sequence continues at coordinate 7,578 of URRM01000044.1, read as the reverse complement.
GTTTAATATTAAACTGGTACGGTCATTCTCAAGGCGAAACTTACGAACACATTCCGCTATACAAACTTGTAATGCTTATGAATGGCGAAAAAATCAAAGAACAATACAACTTTGAAAACAAAATTGTCTTCGTTGGTACAACAGCAACAAGCTTGGCTGATGTAAAAAGTATTCCAATTTCAGGAGCAGGCGAAACTTACCCCGGAGTTGAAATTTATGCAACATTCATGAACAACTTCATTGATAATAACTTCATAAAGAAAGCCGGAGTTGGCACAAATGTTGTAATAACTTTAATTTTAGCATTGGTTGTTGGCTCTGTTGTATTGCTAACAAATTCAACTGCAATCGCTGTTTCAACAGCTTTAGTTGCCGCAATCGGATATTCATTGTTGACATATTTCATAATGATGTTTGCAAACTTATGGTTAGACGTTGTAATTCCTGTAATTGCGATATTCATTATGTTTGCGGTTGCATATCTTGTTAAATACATCATTAAATCAAGAGATTTTGAGCAACAATACAAACTTGCAACTACAGACGGTTTAACAGAATTGTACAATCACAGATATTTCCAAGATCAAATGAGAATGCAAATTGCAAGTTGCTCTCGTTACAATACTGAATTTTCAATGATAATCATTGATATTGACCATTTCAAAAAATTCAACGATACATATGGACACCAAGCCGGTGATGCTGTATTAAAACAAGTTGCACAAACATTAAAAACTAACACTCGTGCTACAGATATCGTTTGCAGATACGGTGGTGAAGAAATGAGCATCATTCTTACAAATACTGATAAAGAAGAAGCTATTAAAAACGCTCACAGAATTTGTAAAGCTGTTTCAGACAGAGTATTCAAATTAAGTGCAACTCAAACAACACACGTAACAATCAGCTTAGGTGTTTCAACATTCCCACAAGACGGTGACAACCCACAACAAATCATTGAAGTTGCCGACCAAGGTTTGTATTACGCAAAAGAACACGGCAGAAACCAAGTTGGTTTAGCTGAATTCAATGAAAACCCACCAGAAACAACAGAAGGTTAATAAATAAAACATAATAAAAAGGTTGCTTTTTAATAGCAACCTTTTTTTATTAGCCTAAAAATAGCATCATCTTTGTTTGTAGCTTGAATTTCTTTCGGAATAAAGAGCTCCTTAAACTTTTCGATTGCGTATTGGTCAGTCATACTTGAGATATAGTCCACAACAATACGTTCAATTTTTTCCTCAGGGACTTGAGTTTTCAAGAAATCCACATAATATTTGTAAAGTTCACAAACAATTCGTGCAGTCTTTTTCTCTTCAAGTTTTGCAGGAGAATTTGTATAAATATTTTGGAACATCCATTCTCTAAGCTTTGTTGTGTAAAGCCAGCATTCATCACTCATTGAGATATTCGGTTTACCTTCCGAATAAAGAATAATGTCGTTAATCATTTTGCTTAAACGTTTATTTTTATTAGAAGTAAAATACTCTTTACATTCTTGTGGCAAGTCTTCTTCTGAAATAATTTCAGCCCTAATTGAATCGTCGATATCGTGATTAATGTAGGCAATTTTGTCTGCTAACTGAACCACTTGAGCCTCCGGAGTTTTAGGAGCAAATCCCCAAGAGTGAGTGTAGATACCATCAATAGTTTCTTGACATAAGTTCAAATCTTCAAGAACTTCAACAACTCTGACACTTTGTTCATTATGTCGAAAACCACCTTCTACCAAATGATTTAAAACACCTTCACCACAATGTCCAAAAGGAGTATGACCTAAATCATGTCCAAGCGCAATAGCCTCTGTTAAATCTTCATTTAGAGCCAACGCTCTTGAGATTGTACGGGCAATTTGTGACACTTCAAGGGTATGTGTCAAACGAGTTCTAAAGTGGTCATCAAAAGGTGACAAAAACACTTGAGTTTTATGTTTTAAACGTCTGAAAGCTTTTGAGTGAATAATTCTATCTCTGTCACGTTGAAATTCAGACCTGATGTTGCAAGGTTCAACCGGCTTTTTACGTCCTTTTGTGTACTTACTTTTTGTGGCAAATTCGCTTAAATTTGCAATTTCTAAATTTTCTATTCTTTCTTTTACTGTTGTCATAGTAAAATTTTATCTTATTTTTCTAAATTATGCTATAATTACGGAAGTAAAACCATGCAAATAAAGGATATCCGGAATGAAAAAATTATTCAATGAATTCGCTGGCAATATTGACACATATATAATGTTTAAGATAAAAGAAAAAACAGCACAGTTAAAAGACGAATTGACTAAAAAAGGCAGAGCACCAATTTCACTATCAATGGGCGCTCCGACAACAATGCCTCCAAAATTTTTGCTTGAGTCAACAAAAGAAGCTCTTGATGAAAAAGGAATGCACACATATTCAAATCCAAAAGGTGAAAAATACTTGCTTGATGCAATTCAAACACGCATGAAAAATCGCTTTGGAGTTGATATAGAAACTAACGAAATTTGTTCTTTGATTGGTTCAAAAGAAGGTATTGCAAACTTCTTACGAGGAATAATTTCACCAACAACAAATGAACATGAAAAAGACATTATTTTAATACCTGATCCATCATACGCATCTTACGGCGAAATGATTAAAGTTTCAGGCGGTAAAAGTTATTCAATGCCATTAACTCATAAAAATAACTATATGCCTGATTTGGATGAAGTTTGGGCTAACTTGCAAAAAGACGGACTAAATCCTGACAAAGTTAAAGCAATGCTTATAAACTACCCAAACAACCCACTTGGCGCATCATGCACATTTGAATATTTACAAAAAGTTGTTGAATTCTGTAAAAAACACGACATTTTATTAATGTCTGATGCTGCTTATGCAGATATGTATTTTGAAGAAGAATACAAACCTCACAGCGCACTTGAAGTTGAAGGTGCCAAGGATATGACTGTAGAATTTCACAGTTTTTCAAAGCCTTACGCTATGACAGGATGGCGTATCGGCTGGGTTTGCGGAAACAAAGAAATTGTACAACAATTCGCTAAATTAAAATCAACAATTGATTCAGGTATCTTCAAACCACTACAAAAAGCGGCAGCTAAAATTTTAAATTCAAAAGAAGGCGATGAATATATCGTTTGGGCAAATCAAGAAATCAAAAAGAAGGCTGATTACTTTGTAAAAGCTTTCACAGAAGAATTAAACTGGGAAATAAAGAATGTTCCGACTGCAACCTTCTATCAATGGTTACCTGTACCTAAAAAGTATGCAAACGCAACAGACTTTTGTAATGCGTTACTTGAAAAATCAGGTGTTGTAATGGTTCCTGGTGATGCCTTTGGAAAATATGGCGCAGGATTTGTTAGAGTATCTATCGTCTGCTCGCTTGAAGAACTACAAGAAGTCGTAAGACGTATGAAAGAAGACGGTTTCACATATAATGCAGATTAATGAAGAAATAAATGTAAAAGTTGAGAAAATTTCAAACCTAGGCTTTGGAATTGCACATCACGAGGGAATGGTTATTTTTATCGAAAATGCTTGCCCAGAAGATGAATTAAAAGTTAAACTTACTAAAGTCAGCAAAAATTATGCTAACGCAGAAATTGTTGAAATTTCCAAACCTTCTTCACACAGGGTTGAACCATTTTGTGCAATGCAAAAAGTTTGTGGAGCTTGTCAATTGCAATTTATTGATTACGACTATCAACTACAACTAAAAAAAGAAATTGTAGAAGATACCTTGCACTCAATCGGCGGATTTGATTTTGAGGTAAAAACACCGGTTGCGAGTCCTCAAACAAAAGAATACCGTTGCAAAGTTCAATATCCGATAGGTCAAACAAAAGTTTCTAAAAGAATTTTAGCCGGATATTACAAGCCAAAATCACACGAAATAGTAAACATAAAACACTGTCCGATACAACCGGAAATTTGCGATAAAATTATTGACTTTATCAGAGAAAAAGCTCTTGAATTAGGTGTTACAGGCTACAGAGAAGGGAAACACGTAGGTGACTTACGTCACGTTGTAATTCGTTCCTCAGTTGCAACAGGCAAAAACCTTGTCGTACTAGTTATTAATGCAAAAAAAGCATTCAAAAAAATTGAAGATTTAGCAAACGCAGTTTATTCAAACTTTAAAGAAGTTTCAGGAGTTTGTCTAAACTTTAACCCTAACAAGTCAAACGTGATTTTGACAGACAAATCAGAACTTGTTGTCGGAAAAGATTTTGTAAAAGAAAGAATCTTAGATAAAACCTTTAGAATTGGTGCCAACACGTTCTTTCAAGTTAATCCCAAAAGTGCAGAAAACATTTTTGCATACGTAAAAGATTACGTAAAAAATAACTATCCTGAAGCAACTGTCTTTGATGCCTACGCAGGTGTTACAACCTTTGGTATCACTGTAAGCGATGTTTGCAAAAAGGTTGTCAGTGTAGAAAGTTGCAAAGAAGCAGTAGATTTAGCACAAGAAACACTAAAACTAAATGAAATTACAAACGTTGAACTTCACAACATGGATGCTGAAAAATTCTTCGAAAAAGAATTAAACACAAAAGGCAGAAGATTTAATATAACAATTCTTGATCCGCCTCGAAAAGGTTCAACAGAAAAAACTCTTGATAACGTTTTAGAATTAACAAAAGACAAAATAATTTATGTAAGTTGCAATCCGGCAACGTTAGCCAGAGATTTGAAATATTTGTTATCAAAAGGGGCAAAAATAGACAGTATACAACCGTTTGATATGTTTTGTCATACTTATCATATAGAAAATGTTGCAATTATAGATGTTACAGATGTAAAAAAATAATAAAAACACTCGACATTTTTTTATGTTTTGGTTAAAATGAACCTACAAAGAGATTTTAAAGGAGAAAAAAATGCAAGTAATATTGAAAAAAGACGTTCAAAACTTAGGCGAACAAGGCGAATTAGTTACAGTTAAAGATGGTTATGCAAGAAACTTCTTGTTACCTCAAAACTTTGCTGAAATCGCAACAAAAGGTGCTTTACAAAATAGAGAACATAATTTAGCTAGAATCCAAGCTAAACAAGAAAAATTACACCAAGAAGCATTAGCTAAAGCTGCAGAAATTGAAAAAGTAGGTACTTTGGAATTATCTGCTAAAGCTGGTGAAAGCGGAAAATTATTCGGTACTATTACAACTAAAAAACTTTGCGAAGAATTACAAGCAAAAGCCGGTATCGAAGTTGATAGAAAAACAGTTTCATTAAACGCTCCAATCAACAAAGTTGGTGCTTATACAATGTTAATTAAATTAACTTCAAAAGTTAAAACTGAATTAACTGTTAACGTTACAGCTTCTGAAATCTTGAAAGAAGAAATCGAAGAAACAGTTGAAACTACTGAAGAAGCTTAGTTTTTTAGGGCGCAAGAATTTGTATACAAATTCTTGCGCCTTATTGTATACTTTTTAAATTGAAAGGATAAAATTTGCCAACAACATTAGCTATAACAGGAAAAAGCGGTAGCGGAAAAACTACTATTACAAAAGCATTTTTAAGAGTACTTCAAGAATACTTTCCTGATAAATCTATCCTTTTATTTGATAATGACTTGGCAGCAGAACTTGGACACAGTTTTGGCAAAGATATCAGAAACACTATTTATGGTATCAGAAGTGGTAAACACGAATATAAAACCGGCATCCCTGAAGGTATGACTAAACAAGAGTACATTGAATGGGCGCTTGAAGATATTGTTGAAACCGTAGATGAAAATGTTGATTTAATTGTTTCATGGCTTGTAGCCTCAAAAGACTGCCGTTGCCCGATTACAAAACAAATGTGCGATGCAATTTTAAAATTTATAAATCAATACGACATCGTTATTTTTGATTGTGAATTCGATTTAAAATACTTAAACCAATTGGTTGATACTGAAATTGATACCGCAATTATCGTAACCAATCCTACAGAAGCCTCCATTCAATTGGCAAGCAGAATTGAAGAATATTCTGCAAAATACGCAGCCGGCGGACAATTAGGCGTTGTTCTTAATCGTGTAGATAACAAAAAAACAAGTTCTATGTTTGAACTACTTAGAAAGTATGAACTGGAAGTTCTTGGAGTTATTCCGGAAGATAAAAATTTGGCAGAACACTCTGTAGAAAGAGAATCCACTGCAATTCAAGATGCAATCAAACAGTTCTATTTTAGACTAAACTTACCGCAAACGAGGGTTTAATGGCAATTATAATAGATGGAAAGCAAATAGCTGAAAATATTACAGAAGAATTAAAACTTGAGGTTTCTAAAATGGAAAAAAAACCTCACCTTGCTGTAATTCAAGTTGGTGATAACCCTGCAAGCAATATCTATGTAAACCTTAAAAACAAAAAAGCGGAAGCTATCGGTATAACATCTTCAATTATAAAATATCCACAAACAATTACCGAAGCTGAACTTATTGCTAAAATTGAAGAAATTAACAAAGATAATAATATTAATGCAGTTTTGGTTCAATTGCCTTTACCGGAGCATATTAATAAAACTCACATAATAAAAGCAATCGTACCAAACAAAGATGTCGATGGCTTTACTGCACAAAATTCCGGTGATTTATTAAACGGTATCACTCCAATGGCTTACCCATGCACCCCGAAAGGTGTTTTAAGGTTATTGAAGGAATACAAAATCGAAATCTCAGGCAAACATGCCGTAATCGTCGGACGCTCAAACATTGTGGGTAAACCGCTTGCGATTATGCTATTAAATGAAAACGCAACAGTTACAGTCTGCCATTCAAAAACTCAAAACCTATCAACCATAACAAAGCAAGCCGACATCTTAATCTCTGCCGTTGGCAAAAAAATAATCTTTAAAGACATGATTAAACCAAACGCCGTTGTAATTGATGTTGGAATCTTTAAAGACGAAAATAACAAAACTACAGGCGATGTTGATTTTGAAAACGTAAAAGAAGTTGCAAGCTACATTACACCGGTTCCAAAAGGCGTTGGACCTATGACAATCGCAATGCTTATGGAAAATACAATAGAACTTACAAAACAACAATAAAAATAAAAAAAAGGCGGATTTGCATTTTTGCAAATCCGCCTTTCTAAAAAATATATTATCCGCCAAAACACCAGAAGGTTGTTTGGTCTTGAATACCGTCTTTTTGTAAATTCAAGAAACTATCCATATCTTGATCCAACAACTCTAACTGAGTCGCAATGCTATCATTACGAGTATCGTATTCGGTTTGTTTTGCAACCAATTCTTGATATACAGGATAATCTTTAATTTCAGAATCTTTGTAGCCTGCATCCTTCGCTTGTTGTTCTACAGAAGCCAACTGCGAAGTAATTTTATCAAGTTCGTTTGCATTAAGCACTTGTTCAAACTTTAACAAATTCGATTCTTTACGAGCTTGATCATATTGAAGTTTAGAAGTTATTGTTAACATATCGTGAACTCCTTAAATATATCACCTTACGCATGTATTATCGGCACACTTACCTAAAACCTTTAGGGTTCTGTTACAATTTGTTACATTCGATTATAAAACACATTTGTCCGTAAAAAAGCGTACGTAAAAATACGTACGTAAACTACCTACAAAGGT